>CAYFJO010000001.1:0-87111 GCA_964343305.1 uncultured Pirellulaceae bacterium
ATCGAGACCAATTCTTTTTAACTCGAAATTAGGTTAACGGCGTTGAGTGCCACCCAGCCAAGTTTAACTACAAGCACAAAATGCAGTCGGGCGGCGGCGGACAGTACGCTCACATCGTCGGCACGGTCGAACCGCTACCCTAGGACGCCGAGGAGTCGTTCGTCTTCGAGGAGAGCGTCGTCCAGGGACGCATTCCCAAGCAATACATCCCACCGATCGGCTGTGCGCGGGTCTCCCGACCCCGCACTGAGCGCGACCGAAGGTCTTCCGAACAACCGCCGTACATTTCAGCAATTGGAGACCTTCGGTCAATGTATTGGCGAGGTCAGAGACCTGCGCCAAGCAAGTGAAACGCCGATCCAATTCCAAGGCGCGGTCGTCGGCGACGTCGCCACGCGCCGAGGCATGATCGAAACCACAGGCACGCGCGAAGACGGCACGACGCAAATCGAATGCACGGTGCCGCTTCCCGAGACGTTCGGTTACGCCACCGACCTACGCAGCATGACCCAAGGCCAAGGCACTTCGACGATGGAATTGGCAGCCTACAAAAAGGTCCCCGCCAGCATCCAAGAAGACATCATCGAAGAACGCAAACAAGGCCAACTGGTTGGTGCGAAGTAGGACTCTTGTGTAGAATGAAAGTGATCGAACGCCGATCGGTGCTCGGTCCCTTTTTCATTTGCGACTTACTACGGTTAATTAGATACGTCTCCGGAATTGCGACCTGATATATCTGCAAGCGCTCTGCCAGCTAGGCGTTTGACAGTCACCCGGGCCTGATCGTCATGACTACGAACAACCCAAAGCGTGTGAAATTTCGGACCTTACTTCTCCTGTTAACGATTGGCTTCGTGTTGTTTGCGGCGTGGCTTTCCTATCGAGCGAATGAACAACGTAAGATGTTCAAGTGGGTCCGACACGTTGGTGGACTGGCCGAGTATAAACGGGACGGCCACCCGGTTTTCAAGCCCGCATGGGGAATCGACTATGTCGCGACGATCGTAAAAGTTCAATTCTTCCCGGCGCAACTCATGGGAGAGGACTATAAGGTTATCTACGGACACGACTTTGAGGCTCTAGCGGATGCAACACCTTTGGCCAAATTGAAAGGCTTGAAATGGTTGTCCCTCGAACACACACAAGTCAGCGATTTGACACCGTTGGCGGAGTTGAAGAACCTTGAGTTTTTGCATTTCAACAGAACGCCAGTCACTGATCTAACACCGCTGGCTGAGCTGACGAATCTTGAAGTGTTGTCCCTCAGTGGAACGAAGGTCCGCGATTTGACGCCCCTGGCCAAACTGACAAATCTCAAAGAGCTATTACTCATCGGAACACAAGTCAGCGATTTGTCACCATTGGCCAACCTGAACAACCTTGAGATATTGTTCCTCAGCGATACGCAAGTCAGCGATGTGTCTCCGCTGACCAACCTGAAAAACCTAAAGAAATTAGCCCTTGGCGGTACGCAAGTCAGCGACGCATCACTGCTGGCTAACCTGACAAGCCTGGAGTACTTGGACCTCAGTGACACGAAAGTCACCAAAAGGGACTGCGACCTGCTACAGGAGTCGTTATGGTCGGCGATAGTTATCGATTCGAGTATTACGGACTCAGACGGCGTGGACACGTCTGGAAACGATGTTGCGACAATTCTAGACCCCAAAAGTGAGTCAGATGATGAGACGGATATCCGTAGTTGTTATGACGCCTACTACGCCGCGCTCTTCTCACAGGACGGACCAGCGGCTCGCAAACAACTGAGCCTTGAAACCGTGAAGTATTATGGAGATCTTCAGAAACTAACCTTAAACGGCAGTGACGACGAGATTGGGAAGCAGTCGTTGATTGAAAAGCTTTTCGTCGCCGTGATGCGGCGAGTTGTTGCCAAGGATAAGTTGAATGCAATGTCCGCCGAGGATGTCGTTGAGTTTGGCATCCTGATGACGGACGCTGAAGAAGCAAAGAAGCACGGCCTGGGAAAAATCTCCATCACTGGGGATAAGGCAGTCGGTGAGTATCTATTAAGCTCGCAGGTGGTGCCGGGCATGGACTACGAATTTCGTCACGAAGACGGCGTATGGAAATTGAACCTTGTTCCGTCCATGGAAAGGATGAGCCAGGCGATGAAGAAGTCCCTCGCCCAACAAGGAATGGACGAAGATTCGTTCGTTGAGGCGAGCACCGGAATGGCGGCGCTGCAAATGGCCGAATCCATTCTCGATGCATCCTCGAATCTAGCGACTTACGAGAAGCCGTCGAATTCAAGCGCGGCACCCGATTCGTATAAAAGCGCGGTCAACCCTTACATGGCTGCCTATGAAAAGATCGAACAAAAGTTGGCACGAATCGCGAAAAGAATCCAAGCGGAACCGCCGGTGACTGAGGACTGGACGAAGGGCGACCTTGATCCCAAGCCAGTGTTCACGCTGTTGCCCGAAAGTTCGAATGTCTGCGTCGCCAACTTGGCGGACATTCCGCAAACGCGGAACTACTTTGACGCTCAAACAATGCCGAACTTCAGTCACTCCCACAACGGATTGATCGAAGGGTTGGACTATTGTAGGACGGTCGATAAACGGAAGGATTCGAAATTCCACGCTTCGTATGCAGCCATGATGGTCCGCGAATGCAAAAATGGATTGAACGTTCGCTACCTTGTCGTCGTTCGTCCCGCGACGTTTAAGAAAGTCGAAATCGCCGACAACAAGTTTACTGGCGGTACAGGAACGTTTGACACGTTTTTTGTCCACCTGGAAACCGAAGAAGTCGTCGCCAAAATCAATGTCGAAGCGAGCACGGCTGGCGCGTATCGCGACGAAATCTGGACCGAAGGCGACTCGACAAAAGAAGACGATCGCGAAGTTATGCTTCGCCAGGTTCACTACGCGATCACGCGAAACTTCGACGAAGAATTAACCACGCGATACACAAAACTCCTCGGCACAACGCTTGAGTTTTGGGCCCGCTGATTTCGATGTTTGGGGACGAAGAAAGCGGACGAAGAAAACAGGACAGGTCTGGAACAGGGGTCTTTTTGGCGTCACATCAGCAGTTGGTGTCTGTCGATGCTGCCGTAACTGAGCGGCTATTTCGCGACATCATTGGGCACAGGAAGAGAGAATAGTAAATCGTCCAGTGTGACACCTTCTACCTTCTCATTGGATGGCCAACCGGATCCGTTGACGATCTTCACTTTTGAAATCGCTGGAATCAGATTTCCCTGTTCGTCCATGGCGACGATCCCGACAAAGACTCCGCCACCGCTGGGGCCGCTGATGTTATCCCCGACCGCCAATTCGCGGCCATCCCATCCAAATACGGTGATGCTGCACTGTCCCTCGGATGGCCAATCGGCATCAATAAAGGTCACTCCGAATCCTGACGCCAGCCCAGGACGATCTTCAACCGTGAAGGTTACGTTCGTCTTGTTTCCGCCAGGATTATTGGCCGTGTGAGGTTTCTTTGCCTTCGGCCCTGGAGCGAAGGAATTCGGCCGAGTGACTGGGGGGAATTGCGCTGGATGGCCAAATGTTCTGCTCGCGAATTGGCCGCTCTGGCCGCGAATCACGATGCCTTGATTCGCATATCGATCTGCTTCAAGTGGAACAATGTCGGCACGGGAAGTATCAATGTCGTCGAAATCAACAAGCTGCCTGGATCCTTGCAACAATCGTTCGAATTCGCGCCGATCGCGCATTACCTTGATACGAACATTCGACAACGTGAGCTGTTTGTTCAAACGCCAACGATCCGACCACCAACCGGCCACCAGCGCGCAAACCAACACTAGGACCAACAGCGTCTTCAAGCTGAAACGAAACCAGGAAGCTGAGCTCTTCCGATTCGTATCAGCAACTTCGGCTGTTGCTGAAGGATCTAGATCGTTTCCAGCTTCTTCATCGCTTGAAGTTTCCGTGCTGAGTGGCTCGTCCATTGCAGGCAAATCTCAACAGATAATGAATTCTTCGCACGTTCTTCATTATGCCTAGAATCAATAGAAAGGGAATTGCCGTTGAACGAGTGATGTTGAAAATGGGAGTGTTACACCATGAGCAAGCGTAGGTCACGCTGTGCGTGACGAACTGCGGCTTCCATTTTGCTTAACGGTTCACTTTATTACGTCCTCTTCCTTTCGAGCTCGATTCCGGCATGCGGAGCATGCCCTACGTGGATTCGCCCGTCTTGTCTTCGATGGCACGGTAATCGATCGGTCGTTTCCTCATTTCCGCCGTGAAACATCCCCACCGCTGCATGGAGCACTCCTGGCCAGACTCTGCGATTCGTACGAAGCCGAATCGAGAATGACTATGGGGCGGTCATTCGATGCGTCGGAACTGGGGGCGACGGGCGGAATCGTTGGACACCAGCGATCGAGTGCCCCAGATCAAATCGATTGGCGATGGACGATACAGAATCCGTCACGATTTGTTCGAGCACTTCCGGATCTATCGCCACACGGGCGTTGACGATCAGTTCGCACTCGCTGGTCTTAACGCCGGACTCCAGTGAAAGTTCGACATCGGCTCCGCCACCGACGAGATTCGCGATGGCGGACTCGTTGTTGGCCTGACCGAGGACTTTCAAATGCGCCGTTTCGCTGTTTTCGTCGGCAAGTCCGTCACGCAGTTGTTGAACCAGCGCGACGAGGACTTTGTCGAGCGAAAATGTTTCCCCTGTGAATGTTGCCTGGCAGTTGAGCCAACCGAGTTCGGCTTCGCCTTCGGCATACACCTCGTAGTCGACTTCCATGAACGTTTCGTGACGCTCGGATGCCGCGCTGAGCTGGTCGATCAATTCGGCCACGCCCTCGCCGTCGCGGGCACTCATGGCCAGAACTCGTTTATCGGGGAAACGCTGTGAGACCAGGTTGATGAGTTCCGCGCGCTGGTCGTCCGACAACTTGTCGACTTTGTTGACGGCGACGATATCGGCCTCTTCGATTTGCTTCAAAAAGATGTAGGCTGCCTTTGGCGAGAAGCCGACTTGTTCGTCGCGGAGGATTTTCATTCCATGTTCGGGCTTCAAGATGACGGCCAGCGGGGCGATTTCGTATTGGTCGCCGTACAAATGCCGCATCGGTTCGATAACCGTGGCGACCAGATCCGTGCAACTGCCCACCGGTTCGGTGATGATGAGGTCGGGCGCGGTTTCCTCGGACAATTCTTTTGCTGTTTGGACCAGATCGTCGAACTTGCAGCAGAAGCAGGCCCCGGGCACTTCGCCGACGTTGAAGCCTTGGGCTCGCAACGACTCCGTGTCGACCAGATTGTAGGCCTGGTCGTTGGTGACGAGACCGACCGACAAACCTTGATCGGTGTAATGGCGGGCCAGTCGAGCAATCGTGGTCGTTTTGCCAGCGCCGAGGAATCCGCCGATCATCAAAAAGCGGGCACGTTTCATGTTCAATCCAGAGGTGGGAGTGAGGTGGGTGGGAATGTGAATTAGATTATAAATAGATGGCGATCCATCCGCCACGACGTAACGCGAAAGGAATGAACATCGTTTTTGACGACCCTCAACTTGCAATCAATGGCGGACCACGTGCCGTGCCCGACGGGCCGCCTTCTTGGCCTTGTGACGACGATCGGGTCCGCGCGGCATTGAACCGTGCGTATCAAGACGGAAGTTGGGGACGTTACGAAGGCCCGCACTGCGGACAATTGATTGACATGCTCCGGCAGATGCACGACGTCGAGCATGCGTTGCTGTGTTGCTCGGGCACTTTTGCGGTGGAACTCGCCTTGCGTGGATTGCAGGTGGGACCTGGCGACGAAGTGGTGTTGGCGGGCTACGATTTTTCCGGAAATTTTCGATGCATCGAATCTGTGGGGGCGTGGCCGGTGCTTGTTGATATCGATCCAGAAACGTGGTGTCTCGACGCCAACCTGCTTTCCCAGGCGGTCGGCGAACAGACCCGTGCGGTCGTCGTGTCACATTTGCACGGCGGCGTTGCCGACATGAGATGCATTTGCGACGTGGCGGAGCGACATGGCTTGGTGATCGTTGAGGACGCCTGCCAAGCTCCCGGAGCGATTGTTCAAGGGAAGCCTGCCGGCACGTGGGGCGATGTCGGCGTGCTTAGCTTTGGAGGAAGTAAGCTGCTGACGGCCGGACGAGGCGGCGCGATTGTTACGCGGCACGCGGATGTCGCGCAGCGGGCCAAAGTCTATTGTGAAAGGGGAAACAACGCTTATCCGCTGAGTGAGCTTCAAGCCGCCGTGCTCGCGCCGCAAGTGGATGTGTTGGCGGATCGCAATCGCGTTCGTTCGCGCCGTGTTGAACAACTACGGCAACTTGTCAGAAGTGTCGATGGCCTGAAGATGATCACGAGTGCTGATGCCACGACTAGCCCTGTTTACTTCAAAGTTGCGTTTCAATGCCAGTCAAATGTACGCGACCAGTTTATTGCCGCAATCCAGGCCGAGGGGATCGCGATGGACGCTGGCTTTCGAGGTTTTCTACGACGATCGGAAAAGCGTTGTCGCAAAGTCGGAGATTTACACAGTGCCGAAAACGCTGCACAGAACACACTTGTGTTGCATCATCCGGTTTTGCTTGAGTCGAGTGAGACCATCGACCGGCTTGCGGACGGTGTCGAAAAAGTGACACGCGCCATGATCAACACATAGCACCTTGGGATGGGGACCGATGAAATTTTTGCTGACAAATGATGACGGATTTGACGCTCCGGGACTCGCCGCCCTCGAAGAAACCCTCGCGCAACTTGGCGAATTGATTGTCATCGCACCCAATCAACCACTTTCTGGCGTTAGTCATCAAACGACCATTCACCGCCCAGTCAACATCGAGCAACATAGCGCATCTCGCTATTCCATTGACGGCACACCGGCCGACTGTGTGAGAATTGGTCTGCTTCACATCGCGCCCGATACAGATTGGGTGTTGTCCGGAATCAACGACGGTGGCAATCTGGGTGTTGACGTGTTCATGTCTGGAACGGTTGCTGCGGCTCGCGAGGCGGCATGGCTGAGAACGTCCGCGATGGCGATTTCCCAATATCGCCGGCCGGACAGAACTGACGTTTGGGAGGTGGCAAAGAAAATGGTTTCCCGTGTGATGACTCGACTGCTCGCTCGTAAGCCAAGTCCGCGCCAATATTGGAACGTGAATTTGCCGGATTTAGGCGGCCAGGACACAACACCCGAGATGGTGTTTTGTGGACTCGATCCGAATCCATTGCCCGTCGCATATCGAGAAGTCGACGGTGGACTTCAATACAGCGGCGTTTATGGCAAAAGAAAACGCCAACCTCATTTAGACGTTGACGTTTGCTTTTCTGGTCGAGTTGCGATTACCGAAGTGCCAGCCGGCACTTAAATCTAGCGAGCGGCCCGTGGGACGAATGTCGCCGAATCCGAATCGAAAACGATTGGGCCTGCTGTCGACGGAACGCTTTGCTCGGCGGGTTCATGAAACTCGTTGGCGAACCGCTCGAGTTCGCCGCGTACGATTTTCACATCATTGGGTGCATCGATCCCGATGCTAACTCGGTTCCCCGCGATACGATTGATGACCAGCGAAATGTTATCACCAATGACGATTCTTTCGCCAACTTTTCTGCTTAAAACCAACATGACATTCATCCTTGTCGAAGAGGGGTCGTGAAGTGATTCGTTCAGTTTCGTGCCGATTCGGCAGTCATTTGTAAAAAGAAGTTGGACTTTTAAAGCAAAACGAGTGCCATAATTGCGTCCGCCAGGAAAAATATGCGAAATAAAGTTCTTTGCCTCTGTGCAACCTCATTTTTGTCGTCCTGTTGACATTTAGGTAATTTGGAAGATGTGCGCAACGCGTCTCAATCGTAGACACACGTCTCGAATTGGTCATGGATCACTCACTATGGTTCGTTCGTCGCCAGCCCGGCAACTTGAATGCACACCGTTGATAGCAGTCCGGCAAGTAGTAAGAATACACGGCGTTGAATTCCATTTGTGAGATACTCTCCATGTCCAGAAATTCGCTCTTCATCCTATTCGTTGCTTATAGTGTCATGGTCGCTGCACAAAGTTCGCTATCCGGAGAAACCCCCGACGAGTTATTGCAATCGGCCAGCGAGGCAGCGAATCGGCGAGAGAATGAAAAAGCGATCAAGCTCGCGACCCAGGCGATTGAGATGAAGCCCGATTTGGCGTTCGCCTATTACCTGCGAGGCCGTTCACATTTTTGTGCCGGCAACGTGCATGCGTCAGTGGTCGACCTGGACAAGTACGTTGAATTGAATCCCAAAGTCGCACCGCGCCAGTGGGAGCGAGGAATCTCCTACTACTACGACAAACAATACAAAAAAGGCGCGGATCAGTTCATTCTGTACCAAACGTACGACGACGCCGATGTCGAAAACAGCGTTTGGCGATTCCTGTGCCAAGCCCCAATCGACGGTGTGGAGAAAGCGCGCAAAGACATGCTGCCGATCGAAAACGACCGGCGTATTCCGATGATGGACGTCTACAATATGTTTCGCGGCAGGGTGACGCCTGACGAGGTTCTGGAAGTCGCTAAAGAGAATTCAGTGAACAACGAAGCGTTAAATCGCAGTTTGTTTTACGCGCACTTGTATATCGGACTGTATCACGAAGCCCACAAGAATCCAGATTTAGCCCGCAAGCACATTACGCTAGCGGCGGACAAGCACAAAATCGGGCACTACATGTGGGATGTCGCACACATCCACGCCAAGCTCTTGGCCATGAAGAACGGGAAAGCAAGCGACAAGGGTGATAGCACATCTCCCTAGCTTTCCTAATCCACACGCCTGCTAACGTCGCTCAAGTCCGCAATCGAGCGAACCGATCCAATTCTAATACGCGCTAACTCTTTTCCATCCAACCAGTTTTGCGGATTCAAAAAGGGGTCAGGTACTTTTGTCGGAACGGCCCAAAGGGTGCTTTGCACAAAGGTACCTGACCCCTTTTTGAATCCATTCGCAAGGCATTCGGGAGACGTCCCTTTGCGGCCATTGCTAAGGTTGCCATTTCGACTTGCCCTGGAACTTGTCCGGGGCCAAAGTTCGCCTCGTCAATTGGCGGTGGCAATTTGCTTCGGCATGCTGATCGGTTTGTTGCCAAAACTGAATCTTATCGTCGTCGGTACGACGGTGCTTGCGATTTGCATCCCTGTGAATCTGTTGGTGGTTGTGTTGTCAACGGTTGTCTTCTCCTTCGCGGGGGTAATGATTGGCGCCGTCGGCATTCAGTTGGGGCATTGGCTTCTTGGGCTCGACAGTGTCCAACATTGGCTACGCTCGTTTTATGAATTGCCGTTGGCGGCTTGGACGTCGTTAGAAGATCCGGCTTTGATCGGCAACTTGGCCATCGCTCTGGCGTTGGTGCTGCCGGGCTATTTTACAAGTCGCATTCTCATCGCCAAGAACACCGATGCCATCCAGCGTTATCTGTATGACTTCTGGCTCTACCGAGCATTCGTCCGGCCCGACACGACTGTTAGCGGAGCCATCGAATGATCCGCATCCGGTTCGTCCTTTCCCGTGTCTGTTTGCTGTTGTTGCTGGTCGGATGCGCGGTTGCAACGCTGAATCCGCTGCTGCGCATGTGGATTCAATGCGTTGCCGATGAATTGCCGGTCAACGTCCGTGTCGCCCGGGTCGAACACGAGTTTCCCGATTCAACCTTGCAATTGAAAGACGTTACTCTCTTCAGCGGACACGAGTGGGACAAGTCGCAGATCAGCGCTGCCGAACTGAATCTTCAGCTTGTCGAGGAAGATCTGTTGCGAAAGAGAGTCATGGCTGAATGCGCTCAGTTGAGTGGCATCCACGTGCAATTGGATCGGCCGCAATCAGGCAAGCATTTGCCGCACGTGTTTCTCCCGTCGACCGCAAACAAGCTTGCTCAATCTGGTCGGACTCATCTTGAGCGATACGTCGAGACCGTCAAGCAAACACCGAATTCGCCGTTTCAAATGCAAGGGGTCGCGCAGGACATCGAACAACGAAGGCGGCGAAATTATCTACGTTTAGATCGTCGGGCGAAAGCGCTGTTGACGCAAGCCATTCAGACAATGCCTCAAGACAACTCAAGCCCGTACAATCCGCTGCGCAAGTCGGATGCAGTCCGTCAGAAACGCAGCATGATGGATGCGATCGGAACCGAGACCGCAACGGTTGACGAGGAGCTTGCCCGATTAGCCAACCAATACAAGAAAGATCTCGCGGCACTCCAGTCGGCGAAAGCTGTAGACATCAAACGTGCCCAGGAGCGGTTTCAGTTTTCGCCTCTCGATCAAGCCGAACTTACCGCTTATTTCCTCGCACCGGATGTCGATCGACAGATTACAGAATTGATCACTTGGATCAAACGCGGCAGGAAATTCCTGCTTCCCCAACAATCCGGGTCGCAAAGCCAATTCACGCCGTTCGCCCAATCGAGTCGGAGCGGGACGTTGTTCATCAAGTCGATGAATTGGGATGATGAATCTGTGATCGACGGCCGCGCTGTACAGACCAAAGGCAGCATGGCAAACATCTCGCCGTCGCCTCAAGATTCGAACCAACCGATGACGCTAGATCTTCAACTGCTCGATTCGACGGAAACACAGATCCACGTTATTTTCCATCGTGCCTCGGACCAACGCCGCGATGAAATCACGGTGCAATGTAAGCTGCCGGTCTCTCCAAACTCCATCATCGGCCAGGACGAGAATCTCACGTTGGACGTCCGCTATGCACAGCGAGCGGTTGTGATCAAGGTCACTCTGGACGGCGACCAAATGAGCGGCAAGATTACGTTTGTCGATACGATCGACACCATTGCGATCTCGTCCCCGGTCGTTGAAGACGCCCGTCTCGCTTCCGCCCAGTCGATGTTGAAACTTGAGGAATTACGATCGATCACCACCACCGCTACACTTGCGGGCACGATTTCCCGACCGGACTGGCAGGTCGAATCGGGTCTCGGCCGTCAACTGGTTCATCCCCTGAACACTGCGTTCAAGACACAACTGGACGCCCAGCGCCGTCAATACCTTGAACGAATCGACAAAAGTTTTCGATTGCATGCCAGCCGCATTCAATCCGTGACATCGCAGCTTCATTACCTGGTGCGTGAAAAGGTCGACGGCATCAATGTCGCGATTACGCGTACACGACGGCAATTGGGTCCAACGCTTGGCTTGTCTCGATCGCTGCGGTAAAATTCTCAAAACCGCTGCTCGACGATCATGACCAAGCCGACACCAGACCCGATCGAACCCGCCAAAGTCCTTCAACTCGCGCAAGCCGTTGTTCAGGTGGATCGATTTCCCTATCTGGCCTCCATTGACAACGACCAGCCGCGTCTGCGTCCCGTGTCGCCGGTCAAGACCGACGGTTTCACGGTCTACGTGGCAAACCTGCGTCAGTATCACAAAACCGTCGAGATCGAAGCGAATCCAAAAGTCGAACTCGGTTACCTCGACGAGGGACACAACCAGGTACGGATCACCGGGATCGCCAGCATCGTCACGGACCGCGACGTTTTGCAGGAAATCTGGGACGCCAACCCACTGCTGCGGCAGTATCTAGGCTCGATCGACAACCCGGATTTGATTCTCTATCGAATCGACCCTACGCAGGTTCGATATATGCAGGAGTGGGCGCTGGAATACTACGAAGTCCCCTTCGCGGACCACTCTTGAGACGCTTCCTTTCGTGCGTGTGACGATGTACCGTTGAGGGATGCCTAAGGAACGAAACGAAGATTCCAGTCATTCGAACAGCGTTTGGCTGTTGGGCTGCGCACTCGCGGCAATCACGATCGTCGCGTATTTCCCGGCTTTGGGATGCACGTACATCTGGGACGACGACGATTACGTCACGCAAAACGAAGAGCTGCGTGACGTCGATGGTCTACGCCAAATTTGGTTCGAACTAGGGGAAGTTCCGCAATACTATCCTTTGGTTCATACCTCCTATTGGATTGAATATCACATCTGGGGCCTGAACCCCGTTGGTTACCACGTGAACAACGTGCTGCTGCATGCCACGTCGGCGATTTTACTTTGGCAACTTCTATCGCGACTGAGTGTGCCGGGAGCATGGTTGGCCGCCGCGATCTTTGCGGTACATCCCATCTGTGTCGAATCGGTGGCGTGGATCACCGAACGCAAGAACACCTTGTCAACCGTATTCTATCTTTCCGCTGCACTGACATACGTGCGGTTTGCCGGGCTCGATAACGGACAACCACACGCCCGTCGCTGGTGGTTTTATGGGCTGGCAATCGTGCTCTTTTTTATGGCGCTTCTCAGCAAGACCATCACCGCGACGTTTCCCTGCGCCGCGTTGCTCGTGATTTGGTGGCGACGTGGCACGATTCGCTGGACCGACGTTTTATGGACGATTCCATTCTTCCTCGTGGCGCTGCCCATGGGGCTGATCACTGTGTTGATGGAAAAGTATCACGTGGGGGCCGATACGATCGATTGGGAATTGTCGCTCATCGACCGTGTTCTGATCGCCGGCCGTGCGTTGTGGTTCTACGCCGGCAAACTCCTGTTGCCAACAAAGTTGACGTTCATCTATCCACGATGGCAAATCGACGCAATGGTTTGGTGGCAGTATTTGTTCCCAATCGGTTTTGTCGTGGTTCTCGTGCTTCTTTGGTTGAAACGTGAGCAACTCGGTCGCGGCCCACTAACCGCCGCGTTGTTTTTCGCTGGAACACTCGTACCAGCACTTGGTTTTTTCGACGTCTATCCGATGCGGTTTTCCTATGTCGCGGATCATTTTCAGTACCTGGCCAGCATCGGTCTCATCACGCTCGCCGCGTCAACGTTTGTCAGACGCACGACATCAACCGCCATGCAACAATACGCTGGAGCAGGGATCATCATCGGCCTGGCTGCGTTGACCTGGTTTCAATGTCAGATTTACCAAGACCAGGAAACATTGTGGAACGACACGATTGCCAAGAACAACACGGCTTGGATCGCCCACAACAATCTCGGCGGCATCCGCGCGGCGAGGGCCGACTATCCGACCGCGATTGGCTACTTTACCCGCGCCATCGAGTTGAAATCTGATTATCCCAAAGCCCATTTCAACCGTGGCCGAGCGAGAGCAGCCATGGGTGATTTCAGCAGCGCCGTCGACGACATGACGACCGCGATCGATTTGGCTCCGAAAATGACGCACCGAGTCTTTTGGCGTGCCAGCATACGGCTAGCGATTGGAACTGAAGACCAGTTCAAGCATTCTGAATCCGATTTGGCCAAGATCCTCAACAAAGACAAAAACAACGCAAGTGCCACAGCGATCCTTGCGCGCATCCATCTGCTGCGAGGCGACATTCCTCAAGCACGTGGTCTTCTCAGCAAAGTCGAGTCGACAAATCCTGTCAACGTCGAAGTGCTACTGACGAGAGGCCTGGTCAAGATCCAAGACGGCCAACAAACCGACGGCCAAGGCGACTTGCTGACAGCACTGCGCCAGCAACAAGATCGCAAGCTGGAACTCGCCAGGTTGATCGAGCAGATCACGGCTTCGTCGGCCGACAGTCGTTCTCCTTAAGCCTCGCACTGCTAGCGAAAATCTCGCTGCTTCAGCCTCTTTTTTGCTGCCCCAAAGCGCGTTACGATATATGTCTTCTTTCCAATGGAAAGTAAGGGGTTGAAAAACAAATTGTATTGTCTGACGTTCACCAATTCATAAGGGGTACTGTTATGAATCAGCGATCTATTGTTTGGGCGTTTGTGATCCTCACATTTGTACTTCTTGTATCGCCGAGTACAACAATGGCACAATCGGATTTGTCGACCAACGATCCAGAGTTATCCGGGAAGTTGGACAGATTGATCGAAGCAGTTGAAGCGTCGTCGCAATCAACTCTGTTCGATTGGCTTGCTATCTTTGGAACGATCGTTGGTGCCATTCTCGCTGCTGCAATTAGTGCCTACGTTGCATTCAAAGGCGTTCGGAAACAGATTGACGCAAGTGCCGATGTGACACGCAGCCAAAATCAAACAAACATGAACGCAACGATTCTTGAGATTGAAGCGAGTCATGAATCAAACCGCTTGCTGAGAGAACTGGATATCGTGACCGAGAAGCTCAATCGATTTTATCGACCCTTATATCGAGTGTCCCAGGCGAGCGATGAGATTTACGAGAAGTTCTGCGAGAATAACAATCGGCACCGAGACGATTATTTTGGACTCAATGAAAAGAAGAAAAAGGACGAACTCAACGAAACGAAACTACCGGCTGTGTTCGCGTGGCAGAAGGCAATGACAACGTCCTTTGCCGGGCTGAACGACGAGCAAGAGAAACTTGTGAAAGAGCACGCTGGAATCATTGATCCGTTCGACGGAGAACGGTTTCCAACAGTGCTCTCGGACCTGGTCAATCATTTCACCGAGCTGCGAGTTTTGATTCACAATTGGCCAAAAGATGGTGGCCAAGTAGGAGAATTGATCAGGACAAAGGGCACGGATGGATTTAAACCCAATAAACGCTATCCAGGAGAGTTGCTTTCCTATTTGGAAACAGAAATCGAGCGGCTGGAATCAGAAGAAGACAGGATCAAGAACGAGCAGAGACAATTGATCGAAAAACTGAAAGAAGGCTCACCCTTCACGAAATCGAAGTCGACAGATTCCGCAGACGAAGCACAGGCTCGAGTTGGCTCCGAAGTCGACATCTCAGCGGCTGGATTCCAAAACGAGGAGATTGAAGAACGGACGCCTTCCAAAGCGAAGTAACCTGGTCGGAATAGAAATCGTGCCTATTCAAGGGGCCTTTCCAAACATCCGCTACAATCCGCACAACATTCGTGCTCTTGGCCAGCAGCAAGCTAGGCTTAAAGCGGACGAACTCTATTCTTGCGGATCGATGTCATGCGGCTGGTTGTTGTTTTTTTATTGACACTGCTCATTGCGGCAGGTGGCTTTTGGGGCTACCCGTACGTGGTTGGTGCGATGGGGAGCCCAGCCGTAGAAGTGGACGATGAATCAGCGGAGGAGGAGGTCGAATCTGTTTCGGATCCGGTGGCCGAAGAAGCCCCCAGCTTGGAAACGATGTCGGCGGCAGTCAAAGAGTTAATCGACATTTCTGTTGGCGATACGACGGCTGACTCGGACAAAGTGGCTGATTTGTTTGCTCGCATTGTCCAAACACACATCGCAATCACAAAAAACAGTGCCACGTCCCACGAGGCCGAGCAAAGCCATTTCAATCTGCTGTATGGCGCGTACGCCGCGGTCAAAATTGATCCAGACCGCTATCGAAATCACTTCGACGGTTTGACCAGTCAAATCGTGGCCGATGACCCGAAAAGTAAATTGGCATCCAACGCGTCGCTGCTGCGAATTCTGGCAAAGCACGACTTGAGTCAGCCGGCGACAACGGACCTGTTTCAAGATTTAAACCACTTCGTGGTCCGCTATTCACCGGAGTTGGGTGCACGGCTCTTTTCAACGCTTTCGCGAGAATTGTTCAGCAACAACCAAAAGCCATCGGCCGAACTCGTTTTGCAGCACGGGATCAAAACCTATCGCTCACGGCCGGAATCCGAGTTACTGAGCGATCAACTTACCAGTCTCGGATTTGCCCCACCCAAACAGCCCGTCGCACAAAAACGATCCGCGTCCAGCAACAGAATCCAGTGGGACCCCGTCGTGTTGCCGCTGCCAGCGCATTTGCGATCCAAGGCTTACCAAGCGCCGGGCTTCGACAGGTCGAGCGTCAAAAAATGCGCTCCGAAAAAAGGACGCTCGTGACCGCGGCGCTAGTTTGACTTCCGGTCGGAAGTGTTCATTCGCCGCGCAACCGCTTGCCAACGCGCTCCGCCTCGTGATAGACACGCATCATGTTGCCGCTCAGGATCTTGTGAATCTCTTCTTTCGTGTAATCGCGATTCAACAACTCTTGCGTGATGATCGGATAGGTCGAGACGTCTTCGAGTTGGTGAGGGACCATCGGCACACCGTCATAGTCGGAACCTAGCCCGACGTGGTCGATGCCCGCGATTCGGACGATGTGGTCGATGTGATCTACGACGTGATGGACGTTGCCTGGCTTGATCGGGTTTTCGGCACGCCAGCGCGCCCGTGCTTTTTGATAGTCTGCTTCGTTGGGATACTTCTTGCGAAGCTCTCGGCTGGTTTCCAGCACCTTGGCCATCACTTTGGCTGACTCCGGTTCGATGAAACCAGAATAGAAATTGACCATCACCACGCCACCGTTTCGCGCGGTCAAACGCAACACGTCATCCGGCACGTTGCGTACATGATCGGCAACGCTGCGAGCGGATGAATGCGAAAAGATCACCGGCGCCTTGCCCACGCGAATCGCGCCCTTCATGGTCGCGGACGAAACGTGCGACAGATCGACCAGCATTCCCAGTCGATTCATCTCTTGTACCACTTCTTCACCAAACTTTGACAGCCCATCACTTTTCGCGTCGTCCGTCGCCGAATCGGCCCAGTCGAGCGTGTCAGAATGGGTGAGCGTCATGTACCTGGCACCGAGCTTGTGCAATCGCCGCAGATTCCCCAACGAATTCTCAATGGCGTGTCCGCCTTCGACTCCGATCAACGACGCGATTCTCCCTTGCCGCTGAATGCGCACGATGTCCTCGTATGTGCGGGCTAATTCAAACACATCGGGATATCGATCGCACATGGCATGGACCAACTCGATCTGTTCCAAAGTATGCAACAGCGCTTCGCCGCGCTGACGCGTGCTGGCCGGCACATAGACGGACCAGAATTGAGCGCCGACGTTGCCTTGTCGCAACCGCGGAATGTCGGTGTGCAAATCGGATTGATTTTGGGCGATGTCCAGCTTGGCAAACGACGAAGAGGACTTGGTACGGATTTCCCACGGGAGATCGTTGTGTCCATCGAAGACGAAACCAGCCTGATGAATGATTCGCGCGGCATCGGTCAATTGCACGGGTTTTCGATGCGAGTCCTTTCGAAAACGGCCGTTGCCCCGTACAACGCGCCCGGGTTTCTTGCCCGTGTGTTCACCGTTCTTCAGCACTTGCACGCCGTTGACCAGCACGTCGCGAACACCCGTCGCGTATTGATGGGGGTTTTCATAAGTCGCGTGATCTTGGATCTTTGCCGGATCGAACACCACAACGTCCGCAAAGTAACCCGGCTGCAAAAGACCACGTCGTCGCAAGCCGAGCGTCGTCGCCGGCAGTCCCGTCAACTTGTGGATCGCCGTCTCGAGTGGAATCACCCGTTCGTCACGAACGTATTTTCCCAGCAGCCGCGCGAAACATCCGTACGCACGCGGATGCGGGTTGGATTTGAGAAACACGCCCTTGGGTGCCAACGACCCCGCATCGCTGTCAAAGCTGACCCAGGGCAGTGATATCTTTTTCTTGATATTCTCTTCGCTCATCAAGAAATACACTGTCCCCACTCGACTGCCATCTTCGATGACCAGATCCATCGCCGTTTCCTCGGGGGATTTGTCACGTTGCCGGGCAACCTCGGCGAGCGACTTGCCGGTCAGGTGTTTCAGGTCCGGATTGTTAAATCCGACCAGCAGCACGCGATCGGGCGAACCGGCCAGCAACAGCAGGTTCTCCCAGTCGTTGGTTTCGGTTTTCATTTCCTTGAGGACGCGCTGACGAATATCGGGATCTTGCAGTCGGTCGCGCCAACGGTCGAAGCCGCCTTCTTGCACCCACGGCGGCATCGCGGCGTTCAGTCCCGTTGCACCGGCGGTGTACGTGTACATGTCGGCCGTAATTCCAAGACCTTCTGTCCGCGCGGCCGCCACTTTGGTGATCAATTGATCCAGCTTCGGCCAATTCTTCTTGCCGGCGGCCTTGAGATGGTAAATCTCCGCGGGGATGTTTGCCTGGCGAGCGATCTTCAGCAGTTCGTCAACGGCTTCGAGCAATTGATTCCCTTCGCTTCGCATGTGCGAGATATACAGCCCGTCGTACTGAGCGGCGACTTTTGACAGTTCAATCAATTCATTGGTGTCGGCATAGAACGCCGGGGCATAGATCAGCGACGATCCCACGCCCAGCGCCCCGGCTTCCATCTCGCGACGAACGAGCGTTCGCATCCGCTCCAACTCTTTGGCGGACGGGGGCCGGTCCTCGAATCCCAGCACGTTGATGCGAACCGTCGTCGCCCCAACAAAGGACGCAATGTTTGGCGAAACGCCACGAGCGACATGAAAATCCAGATACTCGGACAGCGTTGACCAAGGCATGTCGAACTTGATATCGCCTTGCAGGGAGAGAAACGCGCGACGCGTTGCTTCGTTCAGCGGACCGTACGACCAGCCCTCGCCGAACACTTCCAGCGTGACGCCTTGGCGAATATCACTCTGGCTGCGGCCATCTTCCATCAACGACGCCGTCGCCCAACTGAGCATGTTGATAAAACCAGGCGCGACGGCCATGCCCTTCGCATCAATGGTGACCTTCGCGGCGTCGCCGCCGAGCTTCCCGATCCGTGCGATCATGTCCCCTCGAATGCCGACGTTGGTTTGGAGCGGCTCGCTGCCGCTTCCGTCGTAAACCACTCCGTTGCAAATGATGACGTCAAACGTTTCGGCGCGTAGCGTGAGAGGCAACAAGATGAGAATCAACGTCGGGGTCAGTCGTGACATCTCGATGGTCTTTCTGAGGGCTTTGGGTTGGAGTCCCAACCTACGGGTTATGAAAGCGTATCGGCCACGCGTAGCGCATTCGCCGCGATTGTCAAACTAGGATTGCTCCCGCCGCTGGACGGAAAGAACGATGAGTCGGCAACGTACAAATTGTCGACGCCGTGAACACGATTGTTTGCATCTAGCACGCTCGATTTCGGATCGTCGCCAAAGCGACACGTGCCACAAACGTGGGCGGGATGCCGGTTGTCATCGGGATCGCCGTAGCGACGAAAACGGTAGGAACCAAGTATTTCGACAAGGCGGCTGGTGAACAATCTCAATCGCTTGCGATCATAGTCGCGAACACGATACTCGACTCGAATCCGCTGCGGTTCGCTCTCAGTTCCCGGCAGTACGCGATGTTCGTGGTAGGGCAAGTCTTCCATGATCTGGGCCAAGATCATCCGGCGGGAAAAAAACTGGCGATAACCGAATCCCACCAGTCCCGTCATGTTGGCCAATCGAAGTAACCGCGAGGCGAAATCCGGTTGATACAGCAGATAGCCCACGGGCGGTGGCGCTCCGAACGATTGAACCGTGCCCAGCTTTTGCCCATTGCTGTGATACAGATCGTTGAAAGCAAACTCTTTGCTCGATGCGGGGACTTTGTGCGATACTTTGACAAAGAACAACTCGCCCATGTGACGCATCAAGTTTCGACCGACCTGGTCGTGGTTGTTTCCCAAACCGTTC
The DNA here is from genome assembly GCA_964343305.1 of uncultured Pirellulaceae bacterium. Taxonomy (GTDB): domain Bacteria; phylum Planctomycetota; class Planctomycetia; order Pirellulales; family Pirellulaceae; genus CAYFJO01. The sequence continues at coordinate 19,340 of CAYFJO010000001.1, forward strand.
GGCCAATCCGCCGACTTTGAATTCAACAGCAACACCGGCGACACGAGCGCCCCGGCTCCCAGAATCACAATCTTGCCGCGTAGCGCAAGCTTCTGACCGTGCCGTTCACAAACGACGCGATCCACCGACGTTCGATTGGCTTCCAACTCTAACACTCGGCATTCGTCCAATAGTTCCGCGCCGTGCTCGTCGATCGCCGGTTCGAGGCAGATCTTACCAGCGTCGTTTTTACAGGTTTTCGGACACAAGTATCCTTGGCAAATCTGGCAATCGTCTTGGTATTCGCAGGACAAGTGGATGCGATATGGATTGAGTCCTTGCTTTCTAAACATGTCGACCAGTTCACCACCGGCCGATGAAAGGCTCGGCGGCTCGAGCAAATGTTCCGACTCATTCGCTTGACGCAGCGGATCTTGCGTGCCACGAACGCGATAGAGCACTTCCGCCAACTCGTAGTAAGGCGACATTTCGTCATAGCTGACGGGCCATTGTTCGGGCAATGTTGTGTCAGGCGCGGTGCTGTGATACTGTCGCGGTGCAAAATCGGCCGGAAAAAAACGTTCCATCGCCATGCCAAAGATGGCGGATGATCCGCCCGTGCCGCTACCAATCACCGGCGTAAATCGCAAGTTGCGGCCGTCGGTGACATCTTCGAACTCGTCGTCGCAGCGAGCCGATTGGGCTAGCGCATCGCGACGAGTTCGCGCAGACACAATGTCGCCGCGACAAACTTCCTCGGCCCAGTCGCCTCGATGAGCCGCCGCGCCGCGAAGATTGGTCAAACCCTTTTCGAGAAACAGCACGCGACGTCCGCTCTTGGCCAACGAATACCCCAGCATCGCACCTCCGATTCCCGTTCCGACGACAATCGCGTCCCAAACCGTGTTCTCTAGATCAGTGGGTATCAACGGAAACAGCTTTCAAGTTCATGGTCGGTCAATTGGTAGTTTCGGTCGGCCGCGTCGCTTGATAAAGAATAATTCGCGAGCGTGCGATTGACCAGCCAAGTGGCGGCTCGCGTTTCCTGCCTGTTTACAAATCGCTTACGAAAACCACTCTCAAAACGGATTAGAATTGGCGAGCCATTAACTTCGTGTTGTGGTCATGCCATCCGATTCTTTCCAAACCGTGGAGCAATTGTCATGTCGAAGCGAATTCAAAAGTCCATTCTGAGGCTGCTCTTGATTGTAGCGGTTCTTTCCTTTCAAACCGCGGCCCTTGCCGACCAGGAAAAGAACCCGCATTTGTTGAAACCGCGCACCACTTCCGTCTCTGTGTTCAAGAACGGCATGGGGTTCTTTTCTCGTGAAGGCACAGCGATGAAGCGCGATGGTTGGGTCATGGCCGAGAAGATTCCCCCCGCCAAGTTCGGCACCTTGGCGATCTATTCCCTGGATCCGGATGAGGTGGTGGATGTGGTTGGCTCCGGCCCAGGCGAAGTGGTCCAGTTCGACGGCGTCGACGCGCCGGACGATTTGGAAGCAAAACGCCAAAGGTTATTGGCCACCGAAAACGTGCAGGTGCAGTTCACTTACGAAGAAAACCGTCAAGCGCGCACGGCCGCCGGCAAACTTGTTTCGGTCGGTCCCAGTTTCGCCATTTTGGACACCGGCCAGCAGAGTATCGCCGTGCCAATCGAGCACATTTCGAAGATGCAAGTCCTGCAAATGCCCCTGCGCATTCATGTGATTCGCGACACGGACGACGAAGCGGAGTCTGATGAAGCAAAAATCGGCATTGCGTACTTGAGCGAAGGGATCACGTGGATTCCCGAATACACCGTTAGAATTCTCGATGACGAAACGGCGGAGTTGACATTGCGTGGCACGTTGGTCAATGAAGCCGAAGATTTGATCCATTGCGACATCAATTTTGTGGTGGGTGTGCCGCACTTTGCCCATTCGCAGTTCATGGCCCCGATCGCGGTCGGGCAAACCGTGCGGACGATCGGAACGGCCGTCGCTCCCACGGCGTTGCGATCGCAGATCATGAGTCGCGCCGCGATCGTGAGCAACCACAGCACGTCGGACCAGTTCAAAGCGCAGCCCGTCGTCGACCAGAATGCAGTTGCCCAGCCCGGCAACATCAAGGCAGCGTTGGGCAACGTCCCACAATTATCGGGTCCCGGCGGCAACGACTTCACGGTCTATACGAAGAAAGACATGTCGCTGCGGCGCGGCGAAAAGGCGATCGTCACGCTCTTTCGCCAAAAGGTCAATTACACACACATCTATCGTTGGACGCCGCCCGGAAAAATGGAGCACTTCCTTCAACTCCACAACGACGGCGACAGTGCATGGACGACCGGGCCTTACCTGGCGATGAGCGGTGACCGGCCGCTGAGCGAGGATCTGGTCAAGTACACTCCGCGAGGCGGGCGTTGCGAGATTTCGATGTCGACGGCGGTCAACATTCCACACATTCAAGACGAAGTCGAGATCCAGCGAAAGCTCAAAGCCCACTCGCCGTCGTCCAACCGCTATTGGGATCTCGTCACACTCGAAGGAACGCTCAAGGTCCGCAACTTTGAAAAGGAAGTGGTCGAGATTGTGATCAACGTGCCCGTCGCCGGCAAACCGATCGAGGCATCGGACGAAGGCACGTTGTCGATGGACTCGAACAAACTCAAGCTGCTCGAACGGACCGGTAATGTGCAATGGACGATCTCGCTGGAACCGGGCAAAGATAAGACGCTAACGTACAAGTATGAACGCTACGTGTCTTCGTAGTAAAAATCGTTTTCGGACAGAAAAATACGTCGACAGAAAAATGCTGCGCTACTTCATCTTTCTGCCGGGGGGTCTCTCGCAAAAGACTGCTTGGCATGACGAAGCCGATCGACCACACTACATTTATCACGGTCGCCCCATAAACGAATTGTCTTACCATTACTCCGCGGGAGCTGTCACATGGCCTCACACCTAACCAAGATTCTTGCGTGCTGTCTGTTACTCACGCCTTCGCTTGCTGCTCAGGAACGTGAGGGCTCGCGACGATCTGTCGAAGGCGAGCGGGGACAAGCACGTTCCGGGGAAGGGCAAGGCGACCGCGAGGGTGGCAGCGGCTTGCAGGGGTTCAAGCCGCAAACGGAGCGTGAAGCGGCACTCTATCAAATGATTGTCGAGTTGCAGCGCGAAGTGGCGGCGTTGCGACGTGAGATACACCCGCGGGACGGCGACAGAGGAAATCGCGAAGGCGAAGTCTCGCGAAATGCAGGCAATTCATCGCGGCGTGAAGGCCAAGCTCGTGAGGGTTCGTCCGACTCGCGCGAAGGTGACGGTGGCCCGCGCGTAAGCGACGCGGAGGTCGCCAAATACCGAAAGCAATTTCAAACCTACGACAAAAACGGCGACAATCGCGTGTCGCTGGAAGAGCGTCTGGCGATGAAGAACTATGAAGTCAAAGGAGAGCGGCTGTTTAACGAATGGCTGTACCATTTGTCCGACGACTTGAATCGCGACGGCGGAGTTTCCTTGGAGGAGTTTGCAGCGTCCCGCACGCGAAAACAGGCGCAACGTTGGCATCAGGTTCAGTTGCTGAGCGTCAGCGCCGACCAGGGTGTCATCCGAATCGAGGCGCGTGGCGGGGAAGGTGCAACGGAGAGCGGTGCGCAGTCAATTCGTGTCGAGCCGAAAGCCATTATCGTCGTCAAAGGACGCGAAGCCAAGCTCGAAGGCCTCACTGCCGGCCAACCAATTTATCTGTTTATGTCGCACGACCAGCAATCCGCCATTGGACTTTCGCAACGATAGCTCTCGCACTTCTGCCTTACCCTTTGCCCACCAACGTTCCTCATACCTGCCGGACGTCCCATCGTTTTGTTGCTTGCCGTGGTTTGCGGCCTGGCGATTCTTTCCACGAATCGCGCTGAAACACATTTCATAACTGGATCTGCACTCGCTAGAGAGCAGACGAGGTTTGGAATCGTCCGCGTTCTGGCGGACGCAGCCACAGATGAAACAAGTCAAACTTTGTCGACCGAGTCACCGACGTGCAAAACGCCGGCCTGGACGATCCTGGCATAAATTCCTCGTAGCCCCAGCCGCTTGCCTTCGTCGGAATTCACAAACTTCACCGCGTCGCTGCCGAAACGCGCGCTGAACTTTTTACATCCGTTGTGCGCTTCGGCGGTGATTTCCAAAATGACCGAACCAATCGCGAGTCGCTGGCCCGGCGGCATGTTGTCGTCCGAAATGTCGAGGTCCATGTAGAGATTGTCGCCTGCCAGCGGCCAGCGATCTTTGTCTTGGGCCAAAAGCGCGATTGTGCACGAATTCATGATCGCCACTTGCACGTTGGGATGCGGCCGGCCATCCGGCAGCGACTTCCAACATCCCTTGGCCCAATTGTCGCCGTGCACGCCCAGTTCAGGACTCAACGCACACTCGTCAAGCGACACTCGTTCGTCGGTCGCGGGGCGGATGACAATCGCCTCGAGCGTCCCATGATCCTGGGGCGACGCGAGAATATACGGCAAGCCGTTTTGGAGCTCATCGAATGTGAGGTGCGTGATCATCGGCTTTATGGCGCAGCCAATTGCTGGAGTCCAGGTTTTTGCCTGTCATTGCAGCCTAAAGGCGCCTAAAGGCTGTACTCCAGCGGACATCGTCGACTGGCGGCGGTATATTGTAGAACAATTGTCCCAATTATTCTCGGAGCAACTGAGACAATTGCTTTAAACATCGCCTCAATTTCGCGCATGCAAAACTCGGCTGGAATCGAATCGAGATTCGCCTGTGCGCCGATGAGATCTACGACCAGCACGGTAACCGTCCAACCCGCCGGCGCGTCTGGCTCGTTGCGTTCCGCTGCGGGTTCGCTTGGCCCAACTTGTCTTCTGAAACGCGTTGCCTCGCAGGTGCTCATACTCAGACCTGTGGACTGTCCCAAGGCACACATCGGAGATGCTGCGTCGGTACTCATCGCGAATCGGATCACTTTACTCCTTCGCGTGCCCGACAGCCACCAACTCAAACTGAATCTCTCTGATCCGCTGATTCCCTTTGGTCGTCGTCGTCGCGACCAGAACTGCCAGACCTGTGTTGGCATCTGTGCCGCGGGTGTGGACCATGGTCGGCAGTTTTTGGGAACGTTTTTGTGGGGGCGTCAAATACAGCATGGCCGGGTGAAATCCACCCCCGGCAGTGGCGCTCCGCTCCGACAGGCTCTCTTTGTCGTCTATCCGGGCGGGGTCCGTGTCATCCGATGCCGAAAGGAGCAACAAGAACTCCCGAAACTTCGCCGAGCCCTCGTGGAGGTCGTCCTTCGGTTGCAGTTCGTAACGCATGGTATACACACCAGCGGGGCATTTGAGGTTTCGGAAGTCACCCGTCTCTTTGTTCGACAAACGTATGGCCCCCACGAGCGTGCCCGATTCAAGAGGATACTTCCTATCGGTCTGTTCGCGCGACGTTGGCAGCACTGGCACGTCTACTCGCAACCAGACATCGCAAAGGACCTTGCCATCGGGACCCGCAATGCGCAGCCCGGTTTGGCCAAGCGTCTTCCGCACTTCGTCGGAAAGCTGTTCTGGGGCCGATTCCTTGAGTTCAGCAACTTTGTGCTTGGCAAGTTCGACCGCAGGCTTGGTCGTTGTCGGCGGCGTTGTTCCCTTGTCTTGCCGCTTCAGGACCAGGCAGAAATTGCCATTGCCGGTCTTGAATTCCGTGGGGACCTCTTTCGAGTTTACACACCACTTGAAGGTGTCCCCTTCCAGCGAGGAGATCCCGAAGTAAGGTCGTCCTTTAAACCGACCCAGGGTCCCGGTCGCATCCATCCGCCATGGCTTCTTTGAAAGGTCCAGCGTAAACTTCCCTCCACCAATGTCCGATTTCTCACCGTTTGCATACCTCGCACATGTGACGAGATCATCGGTGATCGTGAGCACATGACCCTGGGCACCGTTTTCCACGCCTCCCTTCCAAACTCCAGCAAGCTTCATTCGCACCTCAGCGCCTTGCTTCTTCGTGTCAGTGTCAACGTCCGCCGCAACTGCGAATTGCGCCGTAGAAATGATGAATACACAAACGAGGATTCTCATTTTGTGCTCCTTTCGACCTGAGTCAAAGCCGATGTTCAGGAAAGTCTGCTTAACGCACCAGTCGTGTCGGGCGCTGCGATGTCGGCCATGGGTTTGTCCGTCCAACGTCGTTGGCCAATATATTCTGCCGAGAAGGTAAATACAAGTAATTGAGTCTAGTTTATCTTGTTTCAGTCAACAGCCTGAGGGGAAACGGGGTCGGATCTCGTTTTAAAGATGAGAATCGCACTAGGGACGGCTGTTGCCAGCCGCCCCCCGCACAGATCTGTACGTGAGGAATTACCTCATACGGCTCCTCCGTCAGGTCCAACGATCACGAAACAAAGTTTCGCTACCAGTCGTGATTGCCGTGCCATGCAATGGACGCGAAACCCGGCTCGGCGTCCGGTACATCCACGACGAATCGACAATTCTTCCCTTCGGTGACTTCCTTTCCTAGACGGACTCCGCCACTGCGGTGACAGCTTTGTTCGCCCACGTCGTCAGTACTACGAAGTCATCTGACTTCCCATCAGCGTTCATGTCAGCCGTACCGTCAGGGACGTTCGCTGACCGTTCCAAGTTGAACTTGGAAACGAATGGGATCTCCCGATTCTCGCGTCTGGAGTTTCCACACATGCGCAGGGTCTCCGACTCCGCCGCGTCATGGGACGGCTCGCCAAAACGCCGTACCACGTGTTACCTTCCCCAATGTCGGGACAAGGTCGGCACGCGAGAGAACTGATTTCGGAGCTCCATACCTGGCCTGCGTGTACCCCTTGCCAATGCCACACCCACGAGGTTACCCTCGTCAGCGTAAGGTTCGGGGTCGAGCGGTTGGCGACGCCTTTCTCGTACGATTCTTTCATTCGCGACTCCAGACCGGTTTATCCCGGCGCTTTCCCCGACCCCATTTCGTCCGCGCCGAATCACCAGGTGATGCAATGAAGAACGAACCGCTGAGAATCACGAGTGTAGCTGCTGTTGCTGCCTGTCTTTCCGCAAGCGTTTTCGCTGCATCGCCCCGGTATCAGGGCGTCGTCTCGACCGCGGGGACAATTCGGATCGAGCGAGGGGGAAGAGCGGTCACGTCGCTGGTCCCCGGCTTGTTCGAAGCACCGTGGAAATACGCTACGATGGGCGAGGCCAACGGCAGCCAAGTCTTCTCGGGTGATGTACATCGTGGAAAGATCGTCGCCCCCGGTGGAAAGACTGTTGATGTTGAACTGCGGCTCTCGATCGGCAAAGGTAAATCGAAGCTCGAATACCGCCTGATTCCTCAAACCGACATCGTGCTTAACAGTCTTCACATTGGGATGCGTCTGCCAACCGGGCAGTGGGCGGGGGGATCGTTTAAGACGGATCTGAAGTCCGGTTCGCTGCCGGCTGAATACAAGAGCCTGACCCTGCATACCGCTTCGATGAAATCGCTGCGGCTTGTCGGGAAAGACGGAGCAACGCTCGATCTCGGCTTTGCCCAACCGACGAAAGTCTTGATTCAGGATGATCGCCAATGGGGAGAATCATTCACCGTGCGCATTGGGCCTTCATTGGACGGCCGCAGCAAATGGCCGGCCGGCAAGTCGCTGACACTTGCGTTTTCGCTCGCCGGCGACGGCGGACTCGCGTTGGAGGAAGACCGCCCCGTCACCATTCAACCCGGCCCGAACTGGCTGCCGCTGGATGTGACGCTCGATATTGAACCGGGTTCGGCGTTGGATTTCAGTGACGTCATTCCCCGCCATCAACCCGCTGGCAAGTACGGGCGGGTGATCGTCAACCAGGCCGGTAAGTTCGCCTTTGCCGACCGCCCCAATGAAGCCGTCCGCTTTTATGGTGTGAATTTGTGCTTCAGTGCTCATTACCTTAAACACGATGTGGCCGATCGACTGGCCGATCGACTTTATCGGCTTGGCTACAATGCTTTGCGTATTCACCACTACGAACGCGAACTGGTCGATCGTTCGTCGCGCGATGCAATTCGGCTGCTTCCGGAACGACTGGACGAACTCGACTATCTCTTCGCCGCGTTGAAGAAGCGCGGCATCTATGTCACCACCGACCTTTTCGTTTCTCGGCCCGTTCCGAACGCGAGAATCTATCCCGGGCTGACAGGCGATATGGGCATGCGCGAGTACAAGATGGCGGTCCACGTCAACGAGCGTGCCTACGAAGATTTCAAAGACTTCACACGGATACTGCTCGACCATGTGAACCCCTACACGAATGTGCGATATGCCGATGATCCCGCGCTGTCGTGGCTCAGTCTGGTCAACGAAGACAATCCCGGGAATTTCATCAGCGGCCTCGAGGGGCCGCTTCGCGACGATTGCCAGCGTGCCTGGAATCGCTGGTTGGCGAAGCGTTACCCAAGCGGGGCCGCCCTGACAAAGGCGATTGGCAAGCTACCCGCCAACCAAGACCCGTCGAACGGTACCGTGCCACTGCAAAGGGTCGATGCGAAGTCACCCGCGACCGTCCAATTCAACGTGTTTTTGGCGGAAATGGAGCAGGACTTTTTCGATCGGGCTCGCCGGTTCTTGCGAGACGAATTGCGTTGTAATGCCTTGCTGACGGATATGAACGCGTGGACCAATCCGGTGCAACTGCAAGCAGTGCGAGGTTCGTTCGACTATGTCGACGACCATTTTTACGTCGATCATCCTCGGTTTCTTGAACGCAGATGGTCCTTGCCCTCGAAATGCCCCAACACCAGTCCGATCGCCAGCGGAGCAACCGGCGGTCGAAGTTGCGCTTTCACCAGACTGTTCGGCAAACCGTTCACAATCACGGAATTCAATTATTCATCGCCGGGCCGTTTCCGTGGTGTGGGCGGCATTTTGACCGGGGCATTGGGTGCTCTTCAAGATTGGGACGGGTTATGGAGATTCGCCTATTCGCACAGACGCGACAGCGTATCGCAACCGGCGGCGTTGAACTACTTTGACGTGGCATCGGACCCGCTGAATCTGGCTGCCGAACGCGCCAGTTTGTGCCTGTTCTTGCGTGGCGATTTACAGCCGGCGAAGCATTCCATTTCGATCGGCGTGACCAAGAACCAGTTGCTGACAGCTCCGACGACCTCGCGAGACAAATCGCCCTCCTGGGATGAGTTGGCGTGGTTGACGCGCGTCGGTTGGAGATTGACGGATCGTCAATCATCGGGCTCGTCGGACGAGGCACTCCTGCCGATGGTCGGTGGCCGGTTAGATCCATTTGCCGACGATGCCGGAGATCGGATCGTCAACGGCATGCGCGAAAATGGCTGGCTCGACAGCGACAATCGGACCAACCTGGCGGAGAACCGGTTGGTTAGTGAAAACGGTCAGGTCGTGATCGACGCGCCGACGAATACGTTTGTCTTGGATACCGAGAGGACTGCCGGCGGATTCGCAATGGCCGGTGCTCGGATCGAAGCAAAAGATGTCACCGTTCAGATCCAGGAAACCGATGCAACGGTCTGGGTTAGCAGTCTCGACGAGCAACCGATCCGTTCCAGCAAGCGATTGTTGATCACTCACCTGACGGACCTGCAAAACACCGACGCCCGCTATGCCGACCGAGCACGCCGAATACTGCTGAGTTGGGGACGTTTGCCGCACCTGGTGCACACGGGGCAGGCAACCGTCGCGTTGAAACTCTCCAATGCCGCAAGAGCGAAGGTCTACGGACTGGCCACAAGCGGCAAACGAACGGGCGAGATTGACACTACGAGCCAGGCGAATCGACTGGTAATTCCGCTATCGGTTTCCAACAACGGCAAGGCGCGCATGTTGTACGAAATCGTTCTGCCGTAGCGGTAACGACAGACTGCACCTTGCGTGGCAAGGACTTGCAACGCCCCTCAGTTCCTTGAAGGGCGTTTTCTACTTTGCCGCAGTGATGAACCTCCGGCAGAGCCGGAGGCTTCAAATATGGGAGCCGCTCGAAGCGGCTGATGTTGGCCGCCTCGAAGGCGGCGTTTGCCCATTAGCTTCCAGCACCGGCCGAACGGATCCGATGCCAGCGACACGACTTTCGGCCCTTCCATCAACAGATGCTCGAGATTGTGGGCCAGGTGGTAGAACAGCGCGATCGGCAACAGCGCGTAGGCCTAGCGGATGAAATAGTCGTGCCAACCAGCAGCGAATAGGGCAGAAAGATCTTCAGAACAGTTCGCATCGTATCGTCACGAAGTCATTTGGTGTGCCGAGTTCGTCTTTGCCATGGGCGACTGTTTCCTCTTTCGTCGCTGCCGCTTGATCTTGATCGCCCGCACGACCACGAGAAAGACCGCCAATCCGGCGACGATCGCTACCACGATCGACACGGTGGCGGTCGGTTCGCCGGCCACCATCAAGAACGGGATCACTTCGGTTTGACCTTCCACATCCATGGTCAACTCGACGATGTGTTCGGCATCTTCATGGAAAGTGACCATGCATTTGTGCAGGTTGTCGAACGGCGAATGCTGGGACGGCGGATAGATCACTTTGTTCTGGCCGAAGGTGAACGACTGCAACACCCGCACGGAAACCGGTTTGTCGTAGGGCTGGCCCGTTTCGCGATTCTTGATGTAGAAGGCGATCGACGCCGGTTCGCCCGGCACGGGCTTGCCGGGATACGAGGTCATCAAGACATCGTACGGGCCGGTGGTCGCGGGGTACTCCAGCGTCGGCACCTGGGGATAGTTTTCCTTGTACGAGTAATGGGGCAGGCCCAGGATGTGATGGCCGAAGAGCTGTTGCGGCCACGCAAACAACGCCAGCAGCACGATCAATGTCGTGATCACCGGCAGTTTCTTTTGGGACCGAGTTGGCTCTTGGTGATGGTCTCGCTGGCCGATCGTGGGTAACGCAATGGTGTACACCAGCGCTTTGTCCGGGCAATGCCGCGGACACACTCCGCAGTTGTCGCACTCGATGCTGCTGGATTGAAGAACCGGGTTCAAGCCTAGCTCGCAAACAGGCTCGCATTTCTTGCAACCGGTACAAAGATCCATGTTCACCTTGACGCGCAGCAATCGCGGCCAACCGATCAAGCCGTAAAGCGCCGCGCCTGGGCAAACCGTCCGGCACCACCAGCGCGGCGAGACGAAGATCTCGAACAAGATGATCAGCCCGATCATGATCAGGATGCCGGTCATCGACGTGCCGAAGATCCAGGCGTGGGCCAGCCGACTCAGGGCCGCCGGCGGATAGATCAACGCGAACATCGGCAACCCGACCACGGCGGCCACGGCGATTCCCACAACCAGCAACACGTACTTATTGGCGTGAGAGAATTTGATCTCGGCCGGTGGAATCTCGGCCAGCTTGAGCAGCTTACGCGCCTTGCCGGTGATCTCGAAAAGCAAACTGGCGGGACAAATCCAACTACAAAAGACCCGCCCTAGCAACAACGTGACGACCACGGGGACGAGCGCGGTGAGCAACAGCGGCGTGTAAATCGTTTTCGACGTAGCGATCACTTCGGCGACCGCCAGCGGATCGGTCAGGTCATAACCGGCCAGCCGCGCCGACCATAGCGTTCCTTTGTAACCGTCGAGGTATTCTTGAGGGTCTTCCTTCGCCGTGACGTGCCGGTCGATGGCCGCCAGCGATTTTCCCGTCCACGTTTTGGCTTCGATTTGGTCATCCAAAGCTCGGGCGGCACGGTAATGGGCGTAAAGACTCAAGAACACCAAGTACAGCATCAAACAGATCACAAAGAGCTGGGTGCAACGCCGAACTATTTGGATGCCGAGATATTTGGCCTGGTGCAAATTCATCGCGGTTCTCTCATATCGCTTCTCGCGTCGGCTTGATCCGAATTGCTGGCTCGCCCCGCACGACTTGGCGACAGATCTCCTCGCACAGGCCGCAGCCGACGCAGGCTTCGGGGAAGATGATGGGGGCTAAAAATGCGCCCGGTTCCAGCTTGATTGCCTCGTCGCGCAGCGGACAGACCATGTGGCACTCGCCACACGGTCCCCGCCGTTCGTACCTGGCCTCGGTTTCCGTCGGTGGCAAGCGGAGCGCACGGAGTAGGGCCTGTTCGCGGCGGATTGCCTTGGCCTTGTAGGACAGGCAGCGATCTGGATGCAGTTCGATCGTGGCCATGTTCACCTCAGACCGCTGCTGCTCATCCAGGGGCTTGAGCACTCCGGTGGGACAGACCTTCGTACACTTCATGCATAGAGTACAGGCCTTGATCGACGGATCGACGTAAGGCGTGTGGTACAACTCACCGTCGGCCTCCGTGAAGAACTGGATGGCCCCGTCTGCGCAGGCGTCTTGGCAGCGATAACAGCGAATGCAACCGGCCAGGAACTCTTTCTCGTCGACCGAACCAGGCGGACGAATCAGCCGCACGCCCTCCGCGCCGAACGCCGACGAATTAGCCGGGTACTTGCCCGCCTTGCTCTGCAGCAACGCGTGGCCCGCCGCAAAGCCAACGGCGACGCCCGTGGCCGTCGCGGCTGTCTTGACCGCGCGCTTGAGCAGCTTTCGCCGCGTCAGCTTCTTCCTTCTCCCCGTCTTCGTCATTCGTACTTCTTCATTCTTTCGTCATTCACTGGGTATTTTGTCATTCGTCATTCTGCGAAGTCGGTTTCACTCGGATCGCTTGTGGGTATCGGATGCAAGCACGTTCGCACAGACCGCAGCCGATGCAAGCTTCCGGGTGAACTTCCGGACGCTCCCACAGCCCCAACGTCATGGCGCTGCCGCCCAACGGACAGGCCCGGTAACACGCCCCGCAACTCCAGTTGTTGTAAGAGTAACAAAGGTCCAGGTCGATCTCGGCCGTTCCCATCGACACGTTTTGCTGGATGTCGACGACATCGGCGCGGACTTTTTGAAGTGCACCGGTCGGGCATGCCTCGGTACACTTGAGGTATTCGGAGCCGGTTCCGTTGCAGAGCATGCACGCCTGGCGGCGCGGCTTGATCGCCGGGGTCGATTGTCGCTGGCGGCCGAAGCTCTCATCGAGCGAAATAATCGTGTGGTTGGGGCACGCGTCCACGCAACGCATGCAACGGATACAGCGCGAGAGGAACTCCGATTCTGGCAGAGCGCCGGGTGGCCGTAACGGCTGGTCCGCCGCGGCATCACCGTTGCTGCCGACCAGCCCGCTGACGCCAACGCAACAGGCGGTCACGGCGCCCGTGGCGAACGCGTTCTTGATGAACTCGCGTCGGTTTGTACGGTGTTCTTGGTCGATCACTTTGCCAGCCTCTCCCGTGTCTCGGCGGGGTCAGGAGACCCGCGCCGAGCGCGCTGTACACCAAATGCTCAGACCCTCTCGATCCGAGCTGCCAGCTTCTTGTAGTCCGCCTGACCACTTACCGGGTCCCATGCGCGATGGGAAGTACCGTTGACCAACCATTTGTTTTTGGTTGGGTCAGCACTGTCTGCCACCGACAGGTTCCAGGGGCTGAAGATCAGCCCCTCGGGCATCTCGGTCCGGGCCGGGTGGACGAGGCTGTTCAGTCCGGTCGAGACACGCGCCTCGTAGCTACCGCGGCGGGTCACGACTTTCACTTTTTCACCGTCGCGAAGCCCGAACCGCTCGGCGTCGTCGGGGTTGATCTCGACGTACTGTTCAGGTACGAGCTTCATCGTGGTCGCCCCGCGGATCGTCTTGGAAGCATGAAAATGCTCATAGACGATGCCCAGCGACAGCCAGAACGGATACGTGTCGTCGGCTTTGTGATCCTTCAGGCTTTTGGCCTCGTCTCCGTAGACCTCAAGGTCAGGCAACTCGGGCGGCAGGGCGTTGTCGCGTGCCTGAACGAGCAAGTTGTCACGGCCTTCCTTGGCGGCTGCCGCCAACTCGTCGATGAGGAACGGCCCTTCACCTGGTTTGTCCCGGTGCCCGTACTCCATCAGCTTGCCGCAGATCTCCTGGATGTTGCTATAATCCTGTTCACAGAGCTTGAACTTGGCCTTGCCGTCCGGGCGGCCGAACGCACCGTACGGTCTGCCGGCCCATCCTTCCTGGCCCAAATAGCGCCGCGGAGTGCCGCCTCGCCGGGCGATGTCGCCAGTTGGAGCCGGCCACTGGATACCGCGCAGACGCCGCATCTGTTCGTACAAACCCACGCCGTCTTCCTTTTCGACTTCCAGCATGCCCGCCATGTCGGCGTCACTGCCTTTGCTAGCGACCAAGATGTCGCGGAAGATCTCCTCGGGATCATAAGCCATGATGCCGTTGCCCATCTCGATCTTCTTTTCGTAAGGGAAGATCTGATCGCCGTTGAGACCGAGCTTGTTGGCTAGGGCGATACCCTTGTCGATGGCCATGTCCATGTCGGGCCGGCAATTCGTCGGTGGGTTTCGGCTTCCGTCGCAGACGTAGAGTCGGCGTTCGGACTGGATGTAGGTGCCGCCCGTCCATTCGCCCCATGTTGCCGCCGGGAAAACCACGTCGGCGTACAAATTGTTGGGGGCGTGGCGATAGATGTCCTGCACGACGCAAAACATTTTGGTCAAAGCTGGCCGGACCAGCGTCTCGACGTCGGGCATGTGGATGTGCGTGGTGTACATCCAGAAATCTGCCAGCATTTCGCCCTTCAGTGCCCGCTCCATCATGCCCACGACCATGCCGGGGTTGGGCAGCGCAGAGGTTTGTGCCAGTCGCTCGCGCGGGATGCGCCAGGCGTCGGCAATGTGGTCGCGCCACTCGGCGTTCGCCAGCGGCTGGTTGAACGGCAACCGGCCCGTCAAGCCGCCCATCAAGCGCTCGCTCATGGCGTTTGGCTGTCCGGTTTGCGAATGGCTGCCGCAACCGGGACGACCGAGGTTGCCGGTGAGCAAGTGCAGGTTGATCAACCCGATGGTGTTGTGCTGGCCGTGGAGCATCTGGTTGTAGCCGATGCCCCAGAACGTAAGCACACCGCCTCGGCCACGCTCGCGACCTTTGATGCTGGCCTCGGCCCAGGCCGCCGCGATGTCCTCGATGTCTTCGACGGCCACCCGGCCCCGGTCGAGCAGCTTCAGACGCTCGATAACCTGCTCAGGCGAGTAACGGGCCTTGACACCCTCGACGTATTCTTTCCACCCGACCGTGTTCTCGTCCAGCCACTTCTCGGGCATGCAGGCGTTGGGATGGTCTCGCAGTAACACGTGGGCGATCGCGTTGTGGTAGCTGATGTCGCCGTTCATGGTCTGCAGGTGGTAGCTGTTCCGCGGGTTGATCGCTTCCAGCCCCAGCACAGTTCCGGTGGCCCGCGGGTCGGCGACCAGCGTGGGAATGTCCTTGAGCTTTTTGTGATCGGCCACTCGCCAGAACAGGATCGGATGCGCCTCGCGGGCGTTGTGACCCCAGAACGTGATGAAGTCGGCTTGTTCGATGTCCTCGTAACTGGTCGGCGGCGCATCGGAGCCGTACGAATGGAAGTAGCCGGTCACGGCCGACGTCATGCACATGCGGGCGTTGGCCTCGATGGAGTTCGACTGGATCACTCCTTTCATCAACAAGTTCTCGATCCATTGGGCTTCCATGGTGAGTTGCCCGGAGCCGTTCAGCCCGACCAGGTTGCCGCCGTCTGGTTGCGACTTGATGATTTCGGCGACCTTCTCGGCCACCAGTTCTTCGGCCTCTTCGTACGGCATGACGTCGAACACATCGTCGTCGAAGCGGCCTTTAGTGGCCGACACGTGTCCGCGCAACGGATCGCTCATGTCTTTGCGGACCAGCACCTGCGTCAACCGGTCGCGGTAGATCGGCTCGTGGGCGTTCAGGCCCTTGATGCACTGGATGCCGCGGTTGGTCGGGTGCCTTTTGTCTGGCACCATGCCGACCACCTTGCCGGCCTGGACTTGAATCAGCGTTCCGCAGCCGACGCCGCAATAAGGGCAAGCTGACTGGAGCAGCTTGGCTCCGGGGATGGTCTTGACGTCCGCGGGCGTGTCCTGGGCTTCGATGTACTCCTCGCTAAACATGCTGGTTGCGCCGCACGCGACGCCGGCAGCGGCTGCGCGTTTCATGAATTCCCTTCGGTCAAAATCGATCGGACCTTGTCTGCGTGCCATGATGAAATCCTCTCTCAGTGGAATGTTGAGTGTTGAAACCTATTGACGGCTCGAACAATGACGAATGACGAAATACCCAATGACGAAGGAATGACGAATCCCGAATGACGAATCGAACCGGTCCATCACGATGCACCGGTCGAGTACCCTGATCGCCCTGCCGAGCTCTGCTCGGCGGAGACACGAACATTCGGGCTTCGTCATTCTTTCGTCATTCGTCATTGGGCATTCATTTTTGCTCACCCGGTTGCGTCGGGGTCGGCGGCGTTGTCGGCTGGTGCTCCGGCTGAGCCCAGGTACGAACGCAGGTGACAACGTCGTTGATTTCTCGGCTGACAAGTTCGGTCACGCCACCCGCACTTCTGCCGAACGCCCGCATGGCGGTGTGCGAACGACCGCGGGCAATCGTCGCTTGAGGAAACCATCGGTGGCGGCGGTGAGGAACTCCGGGTTGTTCAACGCTGGGGGCCAGTCGCCTTTGCCGCTGCGACCATGGCAGCGCGTGCAGTGGTTGCCGGTGATCTTTTCCCATTCGGCCTCGCCACGTTCCACGAGGTCGAAATTGCCTTCAAATAACTCTTCGCCGGCGTTGATTTCGGCGGCCAAGACGTAGTGACGGGCCACGCCAGCCGTGGGTGGGTTGTATTCCCAACTCCGGATGAAGGCTACCACGTTGATATCCTCGGTCGACAGTTCAACTAGGCGTCTCCGAATGTCCTTCGGCAATCGCGCGCACGTAGCCACGTGCGTCGGTATGAACAGGACACCCATCTTGGCATCGGATCTGGTGAAGCCAGTAGTTGGACGTCGTGACCTCCACGGCTCGTCTCACCGGTCCATGGAAAAGGTGTGTCTAGTAGTTCACCTCTGCACTGCACACTCCGTGCCGTTTTTCACAAACGCTGAATCCCCTGCTAGAATCGTATCCTTCGTTCGATGCCCAGCAACAAGAACCCGCTGCGCGCAGATCCGCACGCGACGACCGTGCGATTTCGATCATTTGTTTTTCCGCCCACAAATTGAACGCTGACTTGTGTGGCTGTCGGTGACACAGCGTCGGCGATTCAAACTATGCAGACAACACGTTCGGTGCCGATCAGCCGATTTACCAACGCATGAATGACGCGCATCGACGCACCGACGACAGAAAATCAACTTACCCTAGAAATTGAGTTGATACTGTGTGTAAATGAAATCTGCGTCCTGGGGGTTGTTAATCTTGTTGCCACGCCAGAAGTGTGAATAGCCAAACAAGATGTCGCTGCGCGGGTTGATCGTGTACTTGAAGATGCAGTCCAACTCGTTGCCCAAGTACCGGCTGGTGTTTTGTGGATGGGCGCCGCCGAGACTAGGTACGGCCGCGGCCGAGTTGGATTGGAAGTGGTAGAACCAGAATAAAAGGTTGGTCTTCTTGCTCGGCTTCATCGTCAACAGCACGTTAGGACTTTCGATGTTTTGTCGTTGGACGGCGTCAATAAAGCCAAGGTACTTGTGGCCGAGCGGGAATAATTGGTTGTAATTCTCGGTGGCATAGTCTAGGTCGAGGACTTTTAGGGTGGGTCAGCAGCCGGGCTGCTGGTTGAGGCTAACATAAGATTTGATGGCTTGATGTCGCGGTGGACCAGGCCGTGTCTGTGGGCGTGTTCGAGGCCGATGGCGGCTTGACGGATGAGTTCGCAGGCGTCGTCGATCCGCAAGGGACCGACGCTCTTGATCAGCTTGCTTGGATCCACTCCTTCGATGTGCTCCATGACCAGAAAGTGCGTGCCGTCTTCTTTGCCGGCGTCGGTTGCGCGGACGATGTTTGGATGGTCGAGCGTGCCGACCGCTTCCATCTCGCGGCGGAATCTGGCGACTGATTCTTGATTTTTCATGCGGTGGTCAGGAAGAACTTTCAGCGCCACGATTCGCTTCAAGTTGACATGCAGTACCTTGTAGACGGCTCTCATGCCACCTTCGCCGTGTTTTTCTGAGAGCCGATAGTCGCGGATCGTGCCGAGTTCCGTTTCGATTGCAACGACGGCGATTCTACGTTCGACGACGGATGGCTTGCGCCCGATGCGTTCGAGCAACGACACAAAGTGTTGGTACTCTGTTTCGTTTTCGGAACCAATCTCTGGCACCTTGGCTTGAATCGTTTGCAGGAAGTCATCGGGATTGCCTTCCAACTCGCGATTGGTTTCTTTGCAGTCGGTGCACGCGTCGACGTGAGTCGAAATTGAGTCGGCACGGGCTGGGTCAAGCGTTCCGAAGACGAAGCCGGCGATTTCGTTGCGAGTTGGGTGCATTGTTGGTCTGTCGGAAGTTGCGGGATCAGCAGCCCGGCTACTCGGAGTAGCCGGGCTGCTATTTGATCAAGCGAACCACATCGGCCGGTAACAGAAGCTCGTCCGGTGATTGAGCCAGGAAGGGTGGGACGTTCATCAGGCATATTCTTCCTGCAATGTGGCGCAGCTTCCACAATTGGCCGTCCATGCCTGTGGGAACGTCGACGCTGATGTACTGGCCCGGGCGCTTGTCGAGACTCATCGCTGTCTCGCCGTCGGGTCGCAACACGCTGCCGCCGGTGGTTTGGACATACATACCGATCTTCTTCGTCCCGCGTGGTACGTAGAACCACAGATACCAGCGGCCGTTGAGCGAACGCGGGTGATCGTCGAGCGACATCTTCATAGTCATCGGTTGGCCGGCGGGCCAAGTGACCTGCGTCAGGTCGTTGCCATCGGTGATGTCGATGCGATACAGGCCGGCCTGTTTGACGGCGATTCGAATCGTTCGCTGTTTGCCGTCGGGCGGAACCGAGTTGTCTTTGGCGACGAGTGTTGTGCGCTGGTCTGACTCGCTGGCGCCGCCGAGTTGCCAGACGCTGACTTTAACATTGCCGCGATCGCGATAGTGGGCGATCAAGCCGCCGGTGATGTTGAGCACGATTTCGCCCGCGTCGTCCAGTCGCGTGTACCACGATCGCAGGCCGCGAGCACGACTGGCCTGTCCGGCCGGAACCGCGCGCAATTTCAGCGGCGCGGCCGGCACAAGGTTGTCGCTGAATTCTTTCGGCTCGAAGTCCAACTCGATCGGTTTGTAATTGGCGATGCCCTCGCGTAGATAGCCAGCGATCTCGTCGCTCGAAAACGGTTCGCTGGACTTCCATGGGTTTTGTGTTTCCGGGATGCCCCACGTGGCGTTTTCAGGAATGTTGACGGTGCGATCGCGGGCGACGACGTCGCGATACAGCCCCTTGGCGTGCACCATCATTGTGCGGCGCATGCGATAGACGTGGCGGATCATTTGCTCGAAGCGTTGCTGGCGACCCGCGCCGCTGGCGTTGCGATAGCGGTCGTAGAGATCGGCGTAACGTGTGTACAGAATCAAATCGTCGATACGTTCTTGTTGTGTCGAATCGCCTGTCACAAAGCCGCCCGCCTTGTCGAGCAACCGGTACATGCGAGCGAGCAAATCTCCGTAAACAAGTTTCGACGCTTTGTTTGATCCGTCGATGAGCGCGTAAAACTCGCGCATCGGTTCTTTCGCCGGACCGAATGACTTGTCGAGAAAATCCTCGACAATCTCGTCACGGCGCGCGGCTTCATCGAGATTCCACATGACGCGAGAAGAAAAATAATAGCCCAGCCCGTTGCAGCCCCAATTGTCACTCGACTCGGAGTTGAGGAATCTCGCTCCTTTGCTGTGAAAGTCGGGCAGCGTCGTGGCGAGGTATTCAAGATTGCTGCCGCGAGCGGCACCTGGCAAGTCGCGATCCCACGTGCTGACGGCGTAGTACTCGCGAATGCCGATCTTCGCCCCTTTTGCCGACCAGCCGCTGATGATTTCGTCGATCGTCCGGCCGCCCTTGATGAACGCAGTCGCGGCGTTGATGCAGACGTTTGGTTGCACGCGGATCGTGGGTGGCGGCGAATGATAGTTGTAGGCGTACATGCCGACATACCGCGGCTTGACAGCGTCGGCAACCTGGTTGGCCAGCGTCAACGCCCGATCGCTCGGCGAGCCGATCGACTGGCACAACTTACACTCGCACCAACCGCCGCCATCGCTGGGGTCCATCGAGATGCAGTCTTCGTCCGACTGTCGCTCGGAATACTCTTTGGCAAACTCGACGACCGTCTGCCGCAGCTTTGCGTTGCCGATGCACAGCTTGGCTTGTGGATGGACATTTCGCTTGCCGTCGATCAGCGCGTAAAACTCCGGATGCTCGTCGAACACGGCTTGCTTGGCGCGGATGATGCCACCATAGGCGTGGCCCGATCGCACTTCCATGCTGCCGCCCATGCGATTCTTGCGACACCAGTCGAGCCACGGTTCGCGGTTGTAGTCCCACGTGCCGAAGCCGTACCAGATGCGGCGAAAGTGATAATCGGGCGACTCGGCGACATTCAGATCAACGCGAATCGTTTTCCATTGCGGAACGACTTCCCAAGTTTCGCCTGGAAAGAACTGCCGATAGCCGAGGCGATAGAGAAAATCCCACACCGCGTGCTCGAGGGCGCTCTCCGTTGTACCGGCGAGCGTGACTCCGTTTGCGTGTGAACGAATCGAGTAGCGCTCGCGACCAAAAACGGCAAGGTCCTTTGGTTGGTCGACACGCAGCACAATGCCACGGCCATCGATTCCGCGCTCGACGTGAAACTCTGCGCCCGAAATCTTCGCAAGATAAGTTGAAAACGTCGTCGCCAACAAATTCATCTGTTCGCTCGCATCAACGGCGATTCCGATTGCGAACTTCGCCTTGCCGTCGGCGGCAATTGTCACTTCGTGACCCTCGACAAGTTGACAACTGAGTTCTGCCGTTAATCCCAACAAGACGATCGATGACAAACATGTGCTGGTACGCATAAAAGTTCTCTTTGCGCAGGTGTCTCCGGAGTTGACGATGTAGTCGCCCAGGAACGCGAGCCGAGCCATCGCCGCCGCGATGTTGCGGCCAAATTGTTCCTGGTTCCTGCGTGGGTGGCCACAAGTAACAATGCGTCGATCAACAACGCGCAACGCAAAGTTCGGTTCGTCATTTGTAGCTCCAAGTCTCTGGGCACATTATAATGTCGCCAAGTCCAACTTCACATCAATCGAAAGTCGCTCAAAATGAAATTAAAGCTATTGACCATCCTCGCGCTTCTTGTCGCGTACACGTCCTTCGCCCAAGATGTCACGGATAACAAGCGTCCGCCGGATTCGGTGGACGGACCGCCGATCGTGTCGGCCAAAGCGTGGGCGATCGGTGACGGCAAAACGGGCAAGTTGTTGTGGGGGCTCAACGAATCGACGCCGCGGCAGATGGCCAGCACGACGAAGATCATGACCGCGTGGCTCGTCTTGGAGTTGGCTCAAAGTGATCCGAAGTTGCTCGACAAGGTCATTGAGTTTTCCGAGCGGGCTGACAAGACGGGCGGTACGACCGCGGATGTTCGAACGGGTGAGAAGATTTCGACCGCCGATTTGCTTTACGGTTTGTTGTTGCCGTCGGGAAACGATGCGGCCGTCGCGCTGGGCGAGAACTTTGGCCAGGACTTTGCCGGCATGGAGTCGGCGGAAGAAGTTTCGACACTCGAACTGTCGCTCAAAATGTTCGTTGACGAGATGAATCGACGTGCTCAACAGCTCGGCATGACCGAGACGCTGTACTATGACCCGCACGGCAACAGCCGCAATCGGTCGAGTGCCCGGGATTTGGTGCGGCTTGCACTTGCGGCGATGAAAAATGAGAAGTTTCGTGAATACGTCGGTACGCGCGAGCACGCTTGCGATGTCAAAACACCCGACGGGGCGACGCGCCAAATCAATTGGTCGAACACGAATCAGTTACTTGAGATCGAGGGCTTTGACGGGATCAAAACGGGTCGAACGGGCGGCGCGGGTTCGTGCGTCGTTTCACGCGGGCAACGCGGCGAGAATCAGTTGATTGTGGTTGTGCTGGGCAGCACGTCGGCGGACGGGCGCTTTGTTGATGCGCGCAATCTGTATCGTTGGGCGTGGAAACAACTAGAGGCCAACGACTATCGGCAACTAAGTGATCGCGTTGGCCGGTTGGAAACCGCGATCAATGCAATGCGAACGGAGTTTGCGACATTGAACGCGACGTTGCGAGAGAGTACCGCCAAAGTCACGAAAGAGCCGCGTCGAACCAGGCTGCTTGACATCCAGGTCAATGAGGGCGGTTGGGGAAGTGCACCCCCAAACAATATTCGCGCCGTTTGCATGTCAGCCGCCAGCGAACTCTGGAAACACTTTCCGGATCACGCCATCGAGTCGATTTCGATTCGCCATTCCGAGAAGGGTCCGATGGTGATTTATGGAACAGGATCGGAAGGCGAGCGCCGCGTGTTGCTAAACGTCAGTGGCACTTATTGGGCGCAGTTTGCCTTTCAATTCGCTCACGAGTTCTGCCATGTCTTGTGCCGATATCGCGAGGCGAAGAATCCCAACTTGTGGTTTGAAGAGTCGCTGTGTGAAACGGCTTCGTTGTTCGCGATGCGGCGAATGGCGGAAACTTGGAAGACCAAGCCGCCATATTCCAACTGGACTAGTTATTCTGGGGCGCTCAGCGACTATGTTGACGATCGTATCAAAGCAACCCACAAACTAGACGGCGTGACTTTGGCCAAGTGGTATCGCGATAACACGGCGGCATTGCGAAAGACGGGAACGGATCGTGCGAAGAATCAAGTTGTCGCGGTGGCATTGTTGCCGATCTTGGAGAAAAGTCCCGAGTATTGGTCGGCGATTCGATACTTGAATCAATGGGACGCGAGTCAGGAGATGTCGTTGGACGCCTACCTGCTCGATTGGCATCGCCGCCTGCCGTCTAAGCATAAGCCGTTTGTTGCCGAGATTGCCAAGTTGTTTGAGATTTCGATCAAGTAGTAGGCCGTTCCTTCGTGCTGATCGAATGGCCGGCGTTGACTAGCGATTGGATAGCGCGATTCAAGTCAACTTCCTTCACCAGCAAATAGTCCGTGTCGAACGTCGAAACGACAAATATGTTGACACCAGCTTCGGCCAATGTCTGTGTCAATGAAGCAATTACACCGACCAATTCAAAGTCCAGCGGACCAACAGGATGCGTCTCTTTGTGCGCGTTGCCGTTGAACCACGCGTAGTCGCCCAATTGCTTTGGATTGTCGCCGAACGAATAGTCCGTTTTATCGGAATTCGCAACCTTTGTTGATCGATTGCAATGGGTATCAGTTGTTGCGATACTTCACAGCACTTGTGAGCCAAACGCGCTAGTATCGGGAGATGGCCGCATGAAATCCTCACACTCACCAGCGAGCAGATTTAATCATGCAACACAGATTTGTCTTCATCATCGTGACGGCCGTGGTCGTGATCAACTTGGTTTCCTGCGGACCGGCTGATTCCAGCAAAGTCGATCCCGCCCAGCAGCGGATGGAACAAGCACACAACTTGCGAGAGATCGGCTATGACCAAGAGAACTTCCGATTCAAGTTTCGCCAGTGGCCGAACAACGACAAGTTCGGCGACGGACAGGCGGTCACCAGTTGGCGGCTTGATATGGCGGCCGCGGTCCACGACAACTTGTACAACATTTATGACCGGCACAAACCGTGGGACGACCCGGCGAACGCCAAAGCACTGGAACATGAAAACAAGTACACAGCCGGTATTAAAGACGGCAACACATGTATCATGGTCTTCACTGGCGAGCACACGTTGTATCCGCCCGATGGCCTGATCGAAGAGGTCACCGACGGCGGCAAGAATACGATTTTTACGATCCGGGTGGGCGCCGACAAAGCGGCACCTTGGACGAAGCCCACCGATCTTGTGTTTGATGCCGACAATCCGCTCGCATGCTTGGGCAACATTCCCGACGAAGGACTGCTGGCCGTCTTCCTGGACTTCAAGGTGCGGGTAATTCCAAAAGCCATCGACCCGGACCTGTTCCGCCGACTGGTTAATCCCGTCGACGGCGAGCCGGTGGACATCAGCAAGCTAGAGGTTGTGGCCATCAAGTAGCGCCGCGCAGGAAATCCCAGCCGCAAAAAACGAGCCATTCATCAAGGCGGTCACACGCATTTCGTCAAATGGGATACGGCTTGCTTCTGCTACCGGACATTTCCAACCGCCCGCAGCATGATATGACGACAGGGACCCATGCACTGTCAGCAAAGAGAATCAACAAATGATGCAGACGACTACTTTCATCAGATTATTCCTTCTCGGTCTTTCAACATTTCTACTCGGTCTTGTGACGCCGTCAGGGGCGGAAGATGCGCCAGCCGATGCGTGGCAACGGATCGCTCCCTATTTCTCGCCGCCAAAGCAGTTCGCGGGTGTCCTGGGAGACTACCGGTCTCCGCTTCGATTCGCCGATGGCCGGCCAGTCCGCTCGGCGGATGACTGGAAGGAGCGGCGAGCCGAACTCCTCAAAGAGTGGCAGGACCTGCTGGGCCACTGGCCTCCGCTGATCACCGAGCCGAAGGTTGAGGTCGTGGAATCCACACGGCGCGAAAACTTCCAGCAGCTTCGCGTTCGCTTCAAGTGGACGCCGGACGAACTGACGACCGGCTACCTGCTGATCCCAGACGGTGATGCGCCGCGGCCGGCTGTCGTGACTGTCTATTACGAACCGGAGACGGCGATCGGTCTGAAAGTGCCGGATCGGGATTTCGCCGTTCAG
This sequence comes from uncultured Pirellulaceae bacterium, assembly GCA_964343305.1. Classification (GTDB taxonomy): domain Bacteria; phylum Planctomycetota; class Planctomycetia; order Pirellulales; family Pirellulaceae; genus CAYFJO01. Next base: position 44,010 of record CAYFJO010000001.1, read on the forward strand.
CTTGCCCGCCGCGGCTTCGTCGCTCTCTCGCTGGGGACGACCGCTGCGACAGAGGCAAAGACGTATTCACTTTATTATCCGAGCATCGAGGACGCGCAGGTCCAGCCGCTTTCGATGCTTGCCTGCGCAGCCGCCAATGCCTGGTACGTGCTGGCCAACCGGCCGGAAGTCGACGCGAAACGAATCGGAATTGTCGGACACTCCTTCGGTGGAAAGTGGGCGATGTTTGCTTCCTGCCTGTTCGAGAAGTATGCCTGCGCGGTCTGGTCCGATCCGGGAATCGTTTTCGACGAAGCGCGGGGCAGTGTCAACTATTGGGAACCTTGGTATCTGGGCTACCACCCGCGTCCGTGGCGAAAGCGAGGTTTGATCACGAAGGAAAATCCGGCCCGCGGGCTCTATCCGAAACTAGTGGCTGCCGGTCGTGACTTGCACGAACTGCACGCTCTGATGGCTCCACGTCCGTTTCTCGTTTCCGGCGGCTCGGAAGACCCGCCTCGCCGCTGGGCCGCGCTGAATCACACAATCGCCGTCAATCGGTTGCTCGGTTATTCCGACCGCGTGGCGATGACGAACCGTCTCAAGCACGCGCCGAACGACGAATCGAACGCTCAAATCTATGCGTTCTTTCAGCACTTTTTGCAGAGGAAACGGGACGAGCACTGATGTGGGCGGACTAATCAGTCCTCTTACCGCCGAGCTGCTTATTCAATTGATGCACCTTGCCGATGATCCGCCGCTCGATCGACTCGTCGAACGGTGCGGTAAAGTTTGTGTAACGCCTGTGATCGCCGCCTTCATACCCGCCTTCGCGGAGCACCCGCAGGCTTGGTATGTAAGTGGGAAGGGCATTGCAATAACCGGCAACCCAGACGCTCGGTCCGGCCAGTTCTCGTTTCAATCGCAGCGAATAATCGACGACGGTCTCGCCAGCCAGCCCGACGAGCGTCAAGCCATCGCCAAACCGCGCCACCTGCACCGGATACGCGTACTCCTTGATAAAACCGTCGCCCTCATCCAATTGTCGCAGCAGCCGACGGGCATGTCGTTGCAGTGCGACGCTTCTGGACTCGGCCTGTTTGTGCAGTTCGGCTCGGCTCGGCCCTTTGGCGAAGGAAAGCGACGTCGTTTCCAGCGCCGTGCGCAGGGGGCCGACGAGCGGCTTGCTTTGGGCATCCAGCGCCGCCTCAACCGAGTTGGCCAGTGTGCGACCGTGCTGTTGGGCCAATTCGTGGGTCCGTCTGGGATAAGGGTTTTGATCGCCGCCACAGCCGATGACGAACAAGGCCGTCATGTCCGGATGGGCCTCTTGCAGGTAATGCTGCGCCCAGCCGGCGTAGTCGCCGTTCAGGTCGTAAAAACCCAGCACCGTATTATGGCAGGCGTAGCCAAACACCACGGCACGCAGCTTCTTTCCGTCCGCCGAGTCGACACGCAACACGGGCACGCTGTGGTCGACCGGTCCATCGGGATTGGGCCGACCGCGCACGCCGCTGGCGGTCACCAGCCGACGGTTCATGGCGAAGCCGCAACGGGCACTCGTGTAGCTCAGCCGGGCCGGTTCGAGTTTCGCCAGCGCCTGACCGATGGCCGCCACGATGCGATCGGTTGTTTCCCGCACGTAATGTTCAGCCCGTTCGATCCAGGCACCTTCGCGCTCTTCGAGCCGCAGTCGATCGATGCGAACTTCGGGCCCGCTATGTGTGTGCGAGGCATTCATCAGCAGCGCCGCGGGCGGCAGTTCGAACCGGTCCAGTGCCTGCTGCTGCACGGCCCGGCGCATCGGTTCGGTAATGCCCACCAAATCGGTCGTCACAATCACCAGTCGGCTGCCAGCCGCATCCTCCACTGCCAGCACCTTGGCATACAGATCCTGTGTGGCCTCGTCCGATGGCCGATTGCGAGAGGAATAACCAGCCATCCATACCGGACCGTCCGGCGTAATCACCGTCGAAGTCGCGGCCGCCTTCCACAGGTACACTTCGGCAGCCTTGGCGGAGGTGTTCCAACAAGCCAACAGAAGCAACAGCATCAATCGCGTTTTCATTCGTGGTTTCGTGTTCTCTGTGATTCATCTCTTGACAGTCACACATTCTAGTCGGCATTCACGAACTATGTTACGCTGGCGCGGCGTGTGTTTTGGAACAAGGGGCGCTGTCAGGTTCGGTCTCGCAACAGCCTTTCCTCTCGACGTACGGCAAAGAAACAAATCACGCGCGCTCATCCGCGCGCGCGAGTGTGCGGAATGGTCCAATCAATGCGAGAATGTTGAGCAACGAGTCGTTGCTCTGTGTCTCCTGTTCCGCTTGCAGGCGTTGCCAAATTTCTTGGCGATGAATCGACTCTCCGCCCGGTGCCTGGATTCCGACCCGGACGTGTTGCCGTGTATGGCCAGAATCTCAACTTCAATCGTATCGCTGATGACAAACCGCTCGTTCTTCTTTCGACTGAGGCGAACATGGGTCGCTCTTTGACCTAAGGAAAAAAGAAAAGTTCCTGGGCTCGGCGTTTTGAGGTATGGAATGTGCATCGACCGCCGTCACATCACTTGGTCCAGCGAGAACGTGCCGTGCGAATCCGGTCATCAGCTTCCCAGACAACAATGCGGTCGTTTAAAGAGAAGACCTTTGTCCGTTTTCACATCACAACGGCCGCCACGATCAATCGGGCCTGTCCGTCGCGAACAGGCGATGTAGGATTAATGAATCTATGACCATGTGGATCGCAAGTCCATTGCAGTTTTATCCGACGACGTATGCCCACCAAACAACATGATCATGACACAGCGTTTCGCGAACTGGTGGAAACCGCCAGTTGCATGATTGTCATCCTTCGCGCGGATCACACGATCGCCTATTTCAATCCATTTGCCGAACGGCTGACGGGATATACAAGCGACGAAGTTTTTGGCAAGGACTATTCTTCTCTCTTTCTGCCGGAAGAGGATCGCAGCCGGGTCGCGGAAGAGATGCGTCGCATCTTGGCCGGTGGCGAGGCCAGTCGCGGATATGAAAACTCGGTGCGCAGCCGCGACGGTTCGCAACATTGGCTCGCGTGGCACGCGCAATTGCTGGACGATTATCTCGGCCAACCCGCCGTGATCGCCGTGGGGCACGATGTCACCGCACGAAAGGAGACGAACCTGCTGCTTGAAGCAGTGCTCGACACGGCTGTCGATGGGATCATCACGATTGACGAGCGGGGGTTCATTCAGTCGTTCAATCCCGCGGCAGAGCGAATCTTTGGTTACACGCCTGACGAAGCGATTGGAGAGAACATCTCGATGCTGATGCCGCAACCCTACTCTGCCGAGCACGGCAATTACATTCGCAACTACTTGGAATCCGGACAAGCGAAAATCATCGGTATTGGCCGACAAGCCGACGCACAACGAAAGGACGGCACCACGTTCCCAGTCGACCTGGCAGTGAGCGAAGTGTTGTTGCAAGATCGGCGCATGTTTACTGGAATTATCCGCGACATCTCCGACCAAAAGCGTGCGGAAGACCGCGCATTGCAAGCCGAGCGGCTAGCGGCGATTGGCCAAACGGTGACGGGCCTGGCCCACGAGAGCCGCAACGCGTTTCAGCGTAGCCAGGCGTGTTTGGAAATGTTGGCCTTGGAGCTGGAAGATCGGCCCGATGAAATGGAACTGGTTAACCGGATTCAACGAGCACTGGATCATTTGCACCATCTGTACGAAGAAGTCCGCGACTATGCGGCGCCCATCAACCTCGACCGGCAAGCCTGCAATCTAGCACACGTGTGGCGAGACGCCTGGGCACACCTCGATGTCATGCGCAAAGAAAAGAACATCGAGTTGATCGAGGATGATGGCGGCGTCGATTTGTCGTGCGAAGTCGACTGGTTCGCCATGGGCCAGGTCTTCCGCAACGTGCTGGAAAATGCAATCACAGCCTGTCCCCATCCAGGCAGGATTGCCATTCGCGCCCGGTCATCGACATTGGAAGGGCAATCGGCTGTAACACTGTCGATCATCGATAATGGACCGGGTTTCGAGACGCAGGCCAAGTCAGACATTTTTGACGCCTTCTTTACGACCAAGACCAAGGGCACGGGGCTTGGCATGGCGATTGCACGTAGGATCGTTGAAGCCCACGCGGGAAGGATTGCCATCGGTGATTCGACCACGGGAGCCGAGATTGTGATTACATTGCCTCGTGGAAATCTCTAACACATTGACTCGCTAGCTTGGCGTGCAAGCGAGCGAATCGCCTTATCTTTCGCTCGCGCGTCGGGCTAGAGAAGGCCGCTATGGAAACCAAATTGCGCATCGCCGTGGCCGACGACGAACCCGATATGCAGGAGTATTTCAAAAGAATCCTGCCACGCATAGGTCATGAAGTTGTCGCCATTGCCGAGAATGGTCGCCAGCTTGTCAGCTTTTGTCGCGAGTTGCAGCCGGACCTTGTGATCACCGACATCAAGATGCCGGACATGGACGGAATCGAAGCGTCCCAAAATCTTCACAAAGAAGGCATCGCCGTGCCGGTCATTCTGGTTTCTGCCCATCACGACCGAGAACTTGTCGAACGAGCGGAAGCCGATCATGTGATGGCATACCTCGTCAAGCCGGTCAAGCAGGCCGACCTGGAACCCGCGATCGCTTTAGCGATGCGGCGGTTTCAACTGTACGAGGCCGTGAAAAGAGAAGCCGCGGATCTGCGCCAAGCGCTCGCTGATCGAAAAGTGATCGAGCGTGCCAAAGGTATTCTCATGAAGCGAACCGAGTTGGATGAGCCCGATGCATTTCGTCGACTGCAAAAGTTGGCGAGTGACAAAAACCAAAAACTGATCGAAATCGCACAGAGCATCGTGACAGCCGAACAAGCGTTCGGCAGCGAGAATGCCGGTTAGACGGAACCGCTCCGCGTGTATCGCGCCAAACGCACGCTCCATCTACACGGTTCCTTTCGCGCGTCCCATTAGCATGGTCGTTGGTGGAATGCCGTGTCAATTTCGTGTCGCGGGATGCCACAATCCATTGCGCGGAACTTGTGCCAGTCTTCCGAATCGACAGGATACTGCAACCACTGTCCAATCGTCGTGGAGGATCGATGAATCCACAGTTCCGGCGCTTCCAAGGGACTACCAGACGGTTTCACCACGTCAACCGTTAACCCGTAGCGATCCGCCACGGCACTCACCATCGAACAAAACCATTCAACATCATCGGGATCAGCGCAAATCATCGCCGCCCGGCACGCACCCAGATACACTTTTTCCGCTTGCCCCGACACGAAGCCAGCGGCAAATGCCCGACGTGGCTCGTCACGATCACCAAACTCCGATCGGCCCTCTTCATAGAAGACACCGCAAGTAGGCTTCTCGTTTTGTGAACGGAAGTTCGTGGTCAACGATTGAGCCTCTCAAATGAGGTCGAATGGATCCGAGTGCAATCTCAACGGCTAAAACGGAATCGACCAGTAGTCGTAGGACTCAACGTTGCCGTTACCCAAGCTGGCAAGCCAGATAGTCAGTGCGAACATCAGCGCCATGACGATCAGCATCACGACAGCGGTGATGCGGTCGCGGCGCAGTTGTTGCTCGCCGCGAGCGTCTTGCGGGCGGGCCGGCCGTTTTGTCACAGTAGCCATCATGTTACCCCCTTTGTGAAAAGAGCGGACTTCATGATCTCGACCGACGGTTTTATAGTGCAACTTGGGTGCCAAAGCGCCAAATTGTAGCTTGACTGTGCGAGTCGAGTTTTTCTTGCCCTACGAAAGGAGTGCACACCACGAACGTGCATAATCGCGCGCTGCTGCACGAATCGTCACAGGGTTCACCCAGGAATCGCAACAGAATGTGGATCGATTCACCAGCAAATTGACTTGGCATGGAACGTGCAAGATTACTCATTCCAAACGAACCCTTGATGCCCGGTGATATCATGAGCACGAAAAAGATCCTATTCGCGACCGACTTCTCGGTTGACTCCAACTCCGTGGCGCATTATGCGAACAGCTTGGCACGCGATCATGATGCTGAACTCTTTCTTATTCATGTCGTCGAGCCACCGCCGCCGGTTGGTGTTGCCGCTCCCTACGGAGGTGCTTCCATAGATCAGAACGACATACTCCTCACAACCATGCTGGAAGAGTATGCCGAACCAGATGTTCAACACGAACCTCACCTGCTGGTTGGCGATCCGGCGACGGAGATCGTTCGGTTTGCCAAAGATGAGAAGGTAGACATGATTGTGATTGGAACTCACGGCCGCAGCGGTTTGACGCGGCTGTTAATGGGTAGCGTTGCGGAAGCTGTGATGCGTACGGCACTCTGCCCCGTGCTCACCGTTAAACGAACTGACAAGGTCCTTGCGGGAGAAGAAGCATGACTTTTCTACCAAGAAAAACGATCTTGGCGCCGTTCGACTTTTCTGACAAATCGCTGGCCGCATTGGACACCGCGCTGGAAATTGCCGACGCCGACTCGCAAGTCCATCTGATTCACGTCCTGCCGGAGTTGCACGTGGCCGATCCGGGCGTCGTGTGGCAAACCATCGACAACGAAAATCGATCCCAACACGCGACCGAAGAGGTGCGACGCCGACTCACCGATGCGAAGTACGATCCTGTGAAAATCACGATGCAGTTCGGCGATCCCGGCCACCGGATTGCCGACTTTGCCAAAGAGAACAACGTGGACCTGATCGTCATGCCTTCACATGGACGCCGCGGAATCAGCCGACTTTTGATCGGCTCGGTCGCCGAACGCGTCATGCGATTGGCTCACTGCCCAGTTTTAATCTTGAGATCTTAAAGAGTGGGGTGGGTTTCCAACCTGCCAAGGAGACATGAAACGATGGCCAAAGAAATCTTAAAAGAACGCGAAAGCGCGCTCGAATACGAGTTTTTCCACAAAGTCGACGAGCAACTGTGGCAGCAACTCAAGGACAAGTTGCAATTCGAAGAGCAAGAGAAAGCGTTAGCCGACGCCACTGGCATCACCGACGAAGGAGTGCTGTTGGAATTGGTCCAACTCGGTATCAGCAACGAAACGATCTTCGCATTGTCGTTGTTCCCGCTGGTCTGGGTCGCCTGGTCCGACGGAGAAATCCAACCGAAAGAGCGCGACGCGATCCTCGAAGCCGCTCACGACATCGGGCACGAACGCGATTCGGCCAGCCATCATTTGATTGATACGTGGCTCGATCACAAGCCGTCCGAAGCGATCCACAAAGCTTGGCAAGACTATGTCCACGCGATTTGTGAAACCGCTACTCCAGAACTTCGCGAGACGTTGAAACACAATGCAGTCAAACGAACGCGGGACGTTGCACAGGCCACGGGCGGCATTCTCGGTTTTCACAAAATCTCACGCGAACAAGAAGCGGTCTTAAAAGAGGTCGAACGCGCTTTTGAACGAACCACAGGATGATCATCCAGCAGCCTGGCTGCTAGCCGAAATCAGAGTCATAAACAGAAAGGAGCCACCCGATGAACCAAATCGCCATCGGACAAACCGCCGCCGACATTATGCAACGAGACGTGATTGTCACGTATGCCCGCGACACGCTTCAAGAAGCCATGCAAATGATCACCGAGAATCACGTTACCGGCCTGCCCGTCATGAACGCGAAAAGCCGTTGCGTCGGCATCATCACGGCAACCGATATTCTGAATTATGAACAGGAACATGCAGAGTTCACATCCGAAGCCAATGCCGACATGGCGAGGCATTTCAACACCGACACCCAGCAATGGGAGAGTGTGCGCGTCACGTCCTTCGCGCTCGAAGAGTTCGGCGACATCCACGTCGAGGAAGTCATGTCGCGCGAGTTGGTGTACGTGCTTCCCGAAACATCACTGAAAGACGTCGCCAAAAAAATGCGTGACGAGAACATTCACCGAGTGCTCGTGTTGAGCGATGAGTATTTGCTTTACGGTATCATCTCGTCATTCGACTTCGTAAAACTGTTCGTGGACACGGAATGATATTGTCAACTCGCGATGGCGTTGCAAATCCGCGCGCCAGTTGAGCGATAACGCACACCAAAATCGCTGATGATGACGTAATCGCAGAGAATTTGTCGCAGCGCTACAGGCGTCAAGCGCGGCATATGTTTTGCTACATGTCTCAGGGTCGTCGTGCGCCTCCCACTACCTTCCGCATCGCATGACGAAACGTTCCAACGGAATTCGCAACGAACACTCTTGGTTATTGACCACGATCCGCAAACTCAAAGAAGGCGCCGGAGACGGCGACGGTTCGGACAAGTGGTGGAGTGCGTTGGACAAAGCCTTCCACCAATTCAGCAAGGACTGAATGCACACGAGAGCAAAGAAAATGAGCTGCTGCAAGATACCTACAATGAAGACATCGCCGCCACCGATTAACCAGTCTGCTGCTCCCACCAGGTGGCGAAGAACCACTTTGGCAATGGGTATCGCCATCGCTTTCTTTTGCATCGCGCCGCAGGAAGTGATCGCTCAGATTGCGTTCGATCGAGAACCGATCAGCTATTCTTCGGCCAAAACAAACGACCCGATCGCGAAACTCCAAGCGCGGATCAATGAAGGCAAAGTCGAACTCCAGTTCGACGAAGAACACGGTTACTTGAAATCCGTCCTGCATGAACTCGGCATCTCGACATCGACTCAAATGTTGGTGTTTTCCAAAACCAGTTTTCAACTGCGCCGCATCTCGCCGTGGTCCCCGCGTGCCTTGTACTTCAACGATGACAATTACATCGGCTGGGTGACAAACGGCGACGTCATTGAAGTTTCGTCCGTCGATCCAGAACAAGGGGCGATCTTCTACACGTTGAGCCAGGAAAAGGCCGAGCGTCCGCGGTTCGTGCGTGACCAGGGCAACTGTTTGACGTGCCACGCATCCTCGCGAACCCAAGGAGTGCCAGGACACCTGGTCCGCAGCGTCTATCCGTCGGCCAGCGGCCAGCCACATTTTGGTTCAGGCACGTTTCGAATCAACCACGAGAGCCCGCTGAAGCAACGATGGGGCGGCTGGTATGTGACCGGCACGCATGGCCGCCAACGTCACATGGGCAACACCATCGCTCGCCAGCGAAATGAACCGGAAAGCCTGGACACTGAAAAAGGTGCGAACATAACCGACCTGAGCGATCTGACTCGCACGCATTTGTATCTGAGCAACCATAGTGACATTGTCGCCCTGATGGTCTTGGAACATCAGGTCGACATGCATAACTTCATCACCTTCGCCAGCTACGATACTCGACTTGCGATGCATCATGGCGCGGTGATTAACCGGGCTCTCGAGCGGCCGGATGACTATGTCAGCGCATCAACCAAGCGGCGTATCGAAAGTGCTGCCGACAAACTCGTGAATTACATGCTATTCGTCGATGAAGCTCCGTTGACGGACAAGATTGAGGGCACATCGGAGTTTGCCAAGGAATTCGCCGCGCTTGGACCAAGAGATTCCCAGGGCCGTTCGTTGCGACAATTCGATCTTGAGCGCCGGATGTTCAAATATCCGTGCAGCTACTTGATTTACTCGGACGCCTTTCGTTCGCTCCCAGCGCGCGTCAAGGAAGTCGTTTATCAGAAACTGTGGGACATCCTGAACGCCAAGGACCAAAACGACGCATTTGCCCATCTGTCCAGCGACGACCGCAAGGCGATCTTTGAAATCCTTTGCGAGACCCATTCAGATTTGCCCGATTCATGGAAGACTAGTTCGAATCGAGGAGGGTCGAAATGACACAGTTGAATCAGCAAACAACCGTTGGCGCGTGAGTCGCCCGTCGCCCTCAAACCTCGCCCGTCTTTGAATCGCTGCAAATGGATTACTGCTGCGGTGGCAAGCCGCTAGAACACGTTCCGTATCCTGCCGTCAATCGCGCGCCCATGGCAACGGCCGACCCAGCGACGAATCCTCGTCGATTGACATCTTGTCTTGAATCTTCCGACATGAAGTTACTCCAAGCATCTTGTTGCTCGGACCACCCAATGCAACTTCCTTCTTGAGGCTCATTCGCCCGTGGCTCCAACCGGTGCCAAAGGCGAACGAAAATCGTCTAGCCGGGCATTTTGCACTGTGCGAATGTACTTGTGGCACTCGACGCATTTCATCGTCACGTCGACATAAGCGAGCAATGCCGCGTCGAGGTTCTTGTCCTTGCCAGCTTGCGTCAGCTTGTCGGCCGCGCGGCGAAACTCCGCGCTGCGTCGAGCGTACTCCGGCGTTTGCAGCACTTGCCATTGAGCGGCCTGGCTGAGCAAACTCAATTGCTGTGAACTTTTGGCAATCAGCTCGTAGCCCTCGGACGTGAGTCCTTCCACGACCTTCTGTGCGTGGACCAACTTGGCACGCATAAATTCGTCGACCGTATCCCGCTTTTGTGACTGTGCGTTTGTCAGCATCAGGCAAAGTACGAAGACGGCGATCAGCGAGGTAGCGATGAAGCGTTTCATGATGTTCCTTCCGCGTTGATGTCGACAATGGTTCCTCAAAGCAACTAAGTCTTGGCCGGTTCCTCGTGCGGTTGCCTGTAGGTCAGCACGGGACAGGCTGCCCGGCGGACAACCGCCTCGGTGACGCTGCCCATCAACAGCCGCATCAATCCCGTCCGGCCGTGCGTGCCCATGATGATCATGTCGACATCTTCGGCTTCAGCCAATCGCGTGATGGCACCGGCCGGATCGCCGGTGACCATGTGATGTTCATGGGGCACTTGATCATCCGTGGGCACGACTTTGGACAACATTTCCTTGAGATGGTCTTGGTTTGGATCGGGCATGCCGTAGTACATTTCGCCACCACCGTAGACCATCGGCGGTTCTTCGACATGGACAATGTGCAACGTCGCCCCGGTGTCGCGGGCCAACGAAGTTGCCAACCCGAGAGCCGCATCGCCCGTGTGTGAGAAATCAGTCGGAAACAGGATCTTCTTGGCGTTCATTTTTCAACCCTTTCGTTAGTGTCGCCTTTCGCTCCGTGAAGGTGGCACGCAAATGCTTCTCTTGCGGAGCGAACGACGATAATAGGTGATGGTTGTCTAAATCGCATCCGCGCCTGTTTCGCCGGTGCGAATGCGGATTACTTCCGATAGGTCCGATACAAAGATTTTACCGTCGCCAACCGCGCCCGTGCGAGCCAGCCTGATGATCGTGTCGACGGCGGTCTTTACTTGATCGTCGGCGACAACCAGTTCCAGTTTCATCTTGGGCAGGAAATCGACTTGGTACTCCGTGCCACGATACTTCTCGGTGTGGCCCCTCTGGCGACCGAAACCACGGACTTCCGTGGCAGTCATTCCTTGCATGCCGGTCTCCGTTAACGCGTCCTTCACTTCGTCGGCCATGTGATGGCGGATGACAGCTTCGATCTTTTTCATGATTCTTCTCCGAGCGATTTCGAAGGACAAGAACACATAGTGCAGAATCCGTGCCAACCAACAGCGAGGGTCGTTGCGGGCTGATATGATCGCGTTCGCGGGTGGTTAATCGTTCGAGTTCGTTCTTCGAGCGGGCGATCTCGTTCGTACTCAGCGCACGCTGTGCGCAGATGCGAAGGCCAATATGAGTGGAGAGCGACAATCGGCGGCGAATGCGGTAAAACGACGAGCCAAACACAATTCTGCGGATCTCGACAGTTTCAGTTCGACGAGTGGCGCGCGTAATGGCGCGCATATGTGTCAAGTGGGCATACGCCGCTTAAAACAGATTGCCAAGTTGGGGTAGACTAGAGCTTAGGTGTGGCGGAAGTCACCGAGACTTTCAGTCCCGAATTCTGGTGAATCCGGCTACGAGACCCTACGCCTCTAAATGTATCGCAAGGTGAGCCTGGGTTGCACGCGAAACAGCAAGATTCAGAAACCAATGTCGCCGCACGATGCGTCGAGCGCTGGCGGACGTTGTCAGCGAAACTTGACAACCGCGATTCGCATGCGTGCGTCGACCAAACATGGCCAACGCCAGAGCAAGTCAGTTTCTTCGATGCCTTGCAAGCCGTCGCTGCCGAATCGAAAGAACCGGCCGATGACATTCGCGCGATCGGCAAGCAACTTATCGCGGGAGAAACACTGGCCAAAATCCCGATTGCTGCCGTCGTGGGGATGTTGAATAGTGGTAAGACCAGTCTCGTCGCATCCTTTCTGAGCAGAACGGGTCAACGCCGTGTGCTGCGTGGTGACGCGAATCGCGAGGGAACACATCGCTTTGTGTTGTGGGTCCCACAGGCGTGGCGTGACCAGCCGGATTCGTGGAGCATGCTGCATGAGCTGCTTGGCGATGTGTTCGGTGCCCCGCCTGAGGATCTTTCGGACCGGGCAGAGTCCGCTCACGCACAGTACAACAACCGTGACCAGGAAAGCGATCGATTCGGTGTGCCGCTGCTGGCAACGGACCCGTCGTTGGATCGGCTAGGGTTGGGCCTGCTTGACTGTCCCGACGTGCAAAGCGGCACGTTTTCCGCCGATGGGAGTGACTCGAACGTTCGTTTAGAGTTTGTCGCCAAGGCAGCGCGATTGTGTTCGGCGTTCATCATCGTGACCAGTTTGTCGGACGCGCGCGACGGAACGCTCGAACGGATCACCTCGGTGGTTGGCGATCGCATGCCTGGCGTGTCGAGGTTCATGGCGGTCAATCGTATCCGGCCTCGTTACACGCCCGCGCAAGTGCGCGACGATCTCGAGGAGTTACTCGTGCGACACAAGATCGACGGGTGCTTTGGAGCGTACAATTTCGAAATCCCCGGCTCGGCAGGTTTTACTCCGCCGACTCCCGTTGAAGTGACGCCAGGCGATGGCGAGCCATTGCCATTGTTCTATGAATTGAGTACGAATGACGAATACAATCCGCCTGCCGAAATTGCCGCCGAAAAATATCTGATCCATCTCGCACATGACTTGGACAAGAGCCGGTTGTTCAGCGAAAAGAGCCGGGCGCTTTGGCGGAAGCTGGTTGATTTGGTCAGACAATCGATCGGCCAAATCAAGCAACATGCCGAGGACGAACGACAGAAGTCACAAAAGTTGCTCGACGTCGTCAGTGCGGCAACACTCGATTGCATGAGATCGTCAGAACGCAATGCGGACCAATCCTTCAAGATTCATCCGTTCGTAACCCCCGCGATCGCGCGACAGTTGATCGACGCGATCACCGAACAAGCTCCATGGTATTTGAAGCCTGGTTTGTGGATGAATCGATGGGTGAGAAAAGTGGTGCTGTTGGCCAAGGAAAAGATCTCGGCGATCAACCCGGTGTCCGGTGTGACCGAACAAGTGCGCGATACTGGCAGCAAAATCAAGGAGATGGGACAACGAATTACTGGCAGCGGGCACGGTGAAGTCATCACACCCGAACGCTTGGCTCATGACTTGCGTGCGGAGGGACTCAACGAACTGGTCGAGATGGACAAATCTTCGATCGAAGAAAGATGCGGGCGCATTATCGAACGCTTTCGCAGCGACAATGAGACATCGCTTGACCCATCGAAATTGAACGACGCCGTGCGCGAAATGTGGTTGAAGGTTCCCTTCGCGAAAAAGTTGACTGCGGGTGTAGCGTCTCTTGGGACGTTCGTTTTGAGTCTTGGGGCGGCACTCACGTTGCCCGTCGACATGGGGGCATCAGTGCTGTTTGCGGCTTCTTTGCATGAACTCGCGCTGGCTGCCGGAGTTTCTGGGGTTGTCACGTTTCTAGTCGGCGGTAAGAGTTTAAAGGCGGCCGAAATGGAAGCCGGTTTGATTCAATTAGGTGACCTGTTCGCCATAGCTTGCGACGAATTTGGCCTGCCACGCAAAATGGATGATGTCACGGCAAGTTTTGAAATCGACGGCGAAACCAAATCCATGCGAACCTCTCAGTTGAAAGTCCAGTTGTCGGGCGAGGCGCTCGTGGAGATTTGGCGGGTGAAGGATCAATTCGTCAAAGCGGTGAATTCAATTCTCGATGACAGAGGATAACACGATCGCATGAATGAAACGAACGTGGGACAATCGTCGCTGGTGTTTGCTGAGCGAATTGAGCAGGCCGCACGATCGCTGTTTGGATCGAGTCCGTTGGGGACGCAGATTTTGGTCGAGACGCGGCGGTTTCGTGATGATTGTGAGCGGCTGGCGAACAATCGTGGAATCGATGCGGTGACGATCGCCATGATCGGGGCCAAGAGCCAGGGCAAGACATGGCTCGCTCGGCGGTTGATCAATCGGCCGGAGATTTGCGAACGGATGCCGACAGGTGATCTGCGTGATCAAGGGACGAAGCGACTCGTTTGGGTTGGACCTGTTTCGCCTGCGGAACGGGATGCGGACGCCGAAGAGTTCTTTCAATGTCCCGAGCGCGACATGGCGGATCTGGGGCGGCGGTATGTGTTGTTGGATAGCCCTGGATTCACAGATGTCGATCAACATGCCGCACAGATTGCGACCGAAGCGCTGTCGAGTGCCCAGATGAAGATCCTGGTCATCCGTCGCGATCGGCTTCGCGATTTGACCCATGTGTCGAGTGCGAATTTGGCAGATGGATCGGTGTTATTTCCGATCGTGACGGCGGTGCGACCGGATGATGAGCAACTTGCGGGCGATCTTGAATGGCTGCGTGAGCGGATCGAGAAAGTTGCTCCGCGGGCGATCTTAATTGATCCGGTTTGTTTGGAAGACATTGATGTCGCGGATAGCGAGGATGCCGTTGCCGCGCGCGCCGTGGATGCGATTCGCGCGGCAGTCGATCAAGCAGTACCGAATCTTGCTTCGCCGTCGCGACTGGCCGAACAACAAATCGAGGCGCGGACCGAACGGTTTCGCGGTCGACTACGGCAATTGCTGAAGGAGTTTACGCCGGCACTCGAATCAGCCGTTCGAGACTTAGAAAGAGAAGTCGATCGCTTGCCGTCGGAGTTGGTCGGTTCGATGCTGGGCAGCCAGGCCGTGTTGCGAGCCGGCGTTCGCAGCCGGATGCGGGCCGAGCTGATGTTGAGCACCAGCCCGATTTGGTTCCCTTATCGAACGATCCTGGGGTTGTTGAATCTGACACAGGGCGCGTGGGACAAGCTAATCTTGACCTTCACCGGCAGCGTCCCATCACTGTTCGGATCGATGTTTACGGCCGCACGCAACATTCGCGATGCAAAATCGTTTCAAGAAGAAGTCGCAGGGGGAATGCGGCGACGGTTGACAACGATGGTCCAGGATCGCTTGCGGCCGCTGGTTGTTGAATTCGACCGCAAGGTCAGTAGCACGATGGACAGCAGCGGCGAACAGTTGTCCGACGACGTCGCGGGTGCCGAGTTGACGGGCATTGACCAATTGCAGACCGCCTCGACCGAGATCTTCGAAAACGAAGTCGGCAGCAACATGACTCCGCAATCGGTGACGCAGATTTGTGCGCTGGTTGGCACGTTGATTTTTTGGGGATTGTTTGGCGGACCGATCGTGGCACTTTATCGCGGTTACTTTCATGCCATTTTCGGCGTGTTTGGTGCCGGCGGCGGGTCGCTGACGCATTTCCCACATCCGTCGGCTGCGATGTTGTTTACCAGCTTGGTCTTGTCGCTGTTGCCAACGTTCATCTTTTGCATGTTCTTTTTGACACTCGCGCTGCGACGCAAGAAAGTCGAAGACTGCGCGACACTGATTCGCGACCGGCACTTGGAAATGATCGAGCAAATGAAAAGCGAAGATGTGCTACGGCTTCAATTTGATCATCCACGCTTGCAGCAGGCCCAGTTTCTCTTGTCTTTGTGACGATGACCATGGACGATCATCTTAGTTGTGATCCGCAACACCGAGCCTGGCGACGTTTTCGTCGGAGCAAGTCGGCTTGGCTTGGTGCCGTGCTCGTGGGCGTGTTTGCGTTCATGGCGTTGTCGGCGAACTTGATCGCACCCTATGGACCGGATCAACGGGGCGATGAAACGACAGGACAACGATTTCCGCAGTACCAGTCGCCGAGTTCCCGGTTTTTGCTGGGCACGGATCAGGATGGCAAGGATATCTTGACGCGGGTCATGTACGGTTCGCGTTTGTCGTTGATCGCCGGTGTGATTTCAATTGCGCTGGCGGTGGTGATCGGAGTGCCGGCCGGAGCGATCGCCGGATATTGCGGACGTTGGATCGATTCGTTGATCATGCGGACGATTGATGTGGCTTTGGCGTTTCCAAGTGTCTTGATTGCGCTGCTGGTGGCGATGGCGTTTAGCACGGGATGGGCGGCGGTGATTATCGCGGTTGGTTTGATAAACGTGCCGGTTTTCGCCCGGCAAGTTCGAGCCACGGTTTTGACGCTGCGTGAATTGGATTACGTGACGGCGAGTCGTTCGCTAGGCGCATCGCACAGGCATATTCTCATTCGTGCGATTTTGCCGGGGATCATCAATCCTGTCGTGGTACTGGCGACATTGGGGTTGGGAATGGCGATATTAGAGGTGGCTGGATTGTCGTTTCTCGGCGTGGCTGGTGATGTGACTGAGCCGGAGTGGGGCAGCATGCTGACACAGGCCAACGACAGCCTGCAAAACAGCATCTGGCCGGCGTTGGGACCGGGCGTGGCGATCTCGCTGAGCATTCTTGGATTTAATCTGCTTGGCGATGGATTGCGAGATGCGCTGGACCTGAAACTTGAAGGACGCGAGGCAACTTAGTCCGCCGGTATCGGTTCTTCATTTTGCCCGCTACACATATCACGGAGACGGAAAAGCCGTCGCCATCCGGTGTCAAGCATCTAAGGCTTGATGGAGGTCCGCATGCAGATCCTCGAAATGCTCAAGTCCCACGGACAAACGAATGAGCCCATCGCAAATGCCATGTGCCGCCCGATCTGCCGCGTCATAGCTCGCGTGCGACATCGAGGCAGGCTGCTCGATCAGCGATTCGACCGCACCGAGACTGACCGCCAGTTGGAACAAATTGGTTGCTTCGGCGACTCGTTTTGCTTTTTCGAAATCGCCGATTACTTCGAAGCTGAGCATCGCTCCAAACCCGCCGTCCATTTGTTGCTTGGCCAACTCGTGTCCCGGATGGCTCTTTAATCCCGGATACAACACCCGTTGCACTCGCGAATCGCCGTCCAAGAACTCGGCGAGTTGCTGCGCCGTGCGACATTGTTCGCGGATTCGCAGATCCAGTGTTTTGATGCCGCGGCTGATCAGAAACGAATCAAACGGGCCGAGCACCGCGCCGGTTGCGTTTTGAATGAAGTACAGCCGGTCGTAAAGCTTTTGGTCCTTGACGACCAGCACGCCACCCAGCGCGTCGCTGTGGCCGCCCAAGTATTTCGTGGCGGAATGCATGACAATGTCCGCACCAAGTTCAAACGGACGAGTCAGCGAAGGTGTCGCGAAGGTGTTGTCAACGCCGACGAGCAAATCATGTTCATGAGCCCACTTGGCACAGGCGGCGAGATCCGTGATCGACATCAGCGGATTGCCGGGACTTTCCAGCCACAATATCTTCGTTTCCGGGCGCAGCGACTTTTCCAGCGACTCAATGTTTTCACTCGAAGCCAACGAAACTTCGATCCCTGCACGGTCGACAATCTTGTGCAGCAATCGATACGTGCCACCATAAATGTCGCTGCCCGCCAGGATGTGATCGCCCGCGCCAAACAACATGGTCACACAATGCGTCGCGGCCATTCCGGTTGAAAACGCCAGTGCCCCGCAACCGCCCTCCAGCGACGCGATGGTGGTTTCCAAGTTTTTCCGGGTGGGGTTGCCGCTGCGCGAATAATCAAACTCACCCCAATCGCCCGCGCCGGGTTGGACAAACGTCGAGGCCACGTGAATCGGCGGCACAACCGCACCGGTCTGCGGATCTCGCTCGTTGCCGGTGTGGATAGCGCGCGTACGGAACTTCATTTCAAAATCAATTTGCTTGGAAGAAACATCAGTGCACGTTCAACATGCACCCCATCATTGCACTGCCGCGACATGCCGTCCAGCCGGTTAATACACGTAGATGAACTCATTCGAGTTCATGAGCACGAGGCACAAATCGGCGAGTGCGCGCGTCTTTGCATCGACGTCCCAGGGCTTCACGTCCGGCACGTAATTCTGATAAATGTCCAACGACTCTTCCCATTGAAACGACAAGCCGGTCATTTCTTCGACCATCGTGCGGATGATCGTCTTTGGCATTTCGACTTTCTTGGGCGGACGCGTTCGATGATGATCCGTCATCCATGCCAAATGTGCGAGCGAGCGGGCCAACTCTTCGTCAGTTGGCAAGCGGCCGAATGCCAAACGAAATGCTGACTGGATTTGCTTGGCCGCGATCTCACTTGATTCGCTCAAACGTTTTGCCATCGCCAGCGATCGATCGTAACTTGCCTCACTGTTGAACAAGCTGAAAACTTGGGGCGTGACGGTCGACGCGTCTCGGCGTTCGCACGACAGATCGGGGCCTGGTTGGTCGAACACTTCCATCATCGGATCGCGCAGTGTGCGGGTTTTCAGTGCGTAAATCGTGCGCCGATTTCGCTCGGCGGGCGTTCGCGACGGTTGATAGGCCGGTGCGACCGAGCCCATTACGTGCCGCGGTTGCATGGCAACTTCGCGATTGATCACCGGGCGGATCGGAACACCGCCCATCTTGGAGTTCAATTCGCCAGAGACCAGCAGCATGCTGTCGCGAAGTTCTTCGGCCGTGAGTCGCCGCGGCGAGAACGTTGCGAGCAGTTTGTTGTCAGGATCTGACTTCTCAATCGTTGCTGGGATGGGATGGATGCCGCTGCGCGTGTACGCATCCGACGTCATGATCAATCGATGCAACTTTTTGATCGACCAGTCGTTCTCGACAAACCAGGTTGCCAAGTAGTCGAGCAATTCGGGATGAGTTGGTTTCGCGCCGGTCTTGCCAAAATTGTTTGGATTCGCCGCGAGTCCTTGGCCAAAATGCCACTGCCACACACGGTTGACAATCACCCGCGCGGTCAGCGGGTTGTCCTTGCTCGTGATCCACTGGGCCAACTTCGTTCGTCGACCATCCATCGTATTTGGAATCGTTGGTTGGTTGGACTCCAACGGTACGGCGCTCAACACACCCGGCGAAACTTTTTCCCTGGGCGACTCCAGCGAGCCGCCAGTCAAAATGAATATCTCTTGCGAGTTACCCGTTCGGTTGCCTGGCAGCGGGTGGTGTGAACTGTTCGAAACGTATTTCGCTAACGGACCGTTGTAAACGCTCAGCGCCAGCGGCTTGTACTGGTTCACCAAACGCTGGTAAATCTGGCTTTGTTTTCGTTTGACCTTCGCGACGCCGAGGCCTGCTTTTTTCTTGTCGTCGGGGCTCGCGTCGTCTGGCACGATCAGTTGGATGCCTTGATCTTTGAGCAACCGCTCGACGCGGGCCAGACCGTCGTCAATGCCGGCCGTGTTTTCATGCGATTGAAACGGCACGTCGCGATCGGCAAATTGGACGGTTGCAAAGACGGCTTGCATGCGGTAGTAATCCCGCGTGGGCAGCGGATCGAATTTGTGATCGTGACACTTGCAGCAGCGCAGACTGTGGGCCAGAAACGTTTCACCGACACTATTTGTGATGTCATCGAGATATTGTTGACGAGTGACCGCCGCCACGCTCATCGCCGTGTGTTCCCACGGACCCATGCGAAGAAAGCCAACTGCGATTAGATTCTCCGCGTCTTCGTGGGACGGATTGGCAATCCGTCCTACAAGTTCGTCTCCGGCCAGTTGCTCTCTGACAAATTGGTCGTACGGTTTGTCGGTGTTGAAACTGCGAATCACATAGTCGCGATATCGCCAGGCGTTGGGCCGCGCGAAGTCGTTGGAAAAACCGGCCGAGTCGGCGTAGCGCACCACGTCCAACCAACGCCGCGCCATTTGTTCGCCATAACGACCACTCGCCAGCAGGCGATCGATCAATCCGCTGATCGCCGACCGCTGATTGCTGATCGCTTCTTTCTCAAATCGTTTGATTTGTTGGGAAGTTGGCGGCAGGCCGGTGAGGTCCAAGGTCGCACGGCGGATCAGCGTAAGTGAATCGGCCTGGGCGGCAGGTTCGATCTTGTTCGTGGCGAGACGGCGGTTGATGAACGCATCGATTGGATGTTCATTATCGGTGTGCTGCCAAGGGACTTTGGGATTTGCGATCGGGCGGTAGGCCCAGAGATCGTCACTTTGGTAGCGGCGATAAGTCCAATCGTCCGACAGCCCGCCGCTGGTCGTGATCAATTCGCCGTCTTCGTTGACTCGCTCGGCACGATATTCTTTGCGAATTCGATCCTGCACCGCGCCGCTCGGCCACGGCGCTCCGGCGGCGATCCACATTCGCACCCATTCGATTTGCTGGTCGCTCAGTCGATCGTTTTCCTTTGGCGGCATTTCCAGTCCGTCCCAGCGAATGGCCTGATAGATCGGACTTTCGTTTGGTTTGCCTGCCAACAACGCGCGTTCATCGGATTCGCCACCACGGACCATCGCCTCGCGCGAACGCATGTCGAATTCGCCTTTAACATCGGTAGCGTCGTCGCCGTGGCATCCGAAGCACTTTGTTTTGAGCAGCGGAAGAACGCGAATCGTGAAATGCCGCTCGGCGTCGACACGGTTGGTCGTTACATCATCGGCGATCCCGTTCGACACGCCCCCAATCCACACCACGAAAACAACAACAGGCAAACGTAAATCAATGAGTCTCATCATTCCAACATCTTACAATCAACCAGGACCGGTTCCAACTCTCGCGCCAATGGGTGAGAATAACTTCTGGTGATTTTGTTTCCATCATGCTGTAATAACAACAAACCAAGGAGCAACATGAAACGTTTGCTGCAATTCATCGTCATCGGCGTTACCATTACGATCATGGGCTGTGGTTCGTCGTGATGAAAGTCGAACAACTCTGAGTCTGGTCCAGACTCAAACAACGCTCCTGCGACAACTCCTGACAATGGCGACGTAGACGGTTAACTCATGTCAAACACTCGACCTCGTGGCGCTGTAAAGTACGACAATACGGGTCGCGTCATCATTGTCACGGGCGGTTGCAGTGGCATTGGTTTGGCAATCTGCCAGGCGTTTGTCGAGTCGGGCGCGGCCGGGGTCGTTTGTCTTGACGTGGACGAACAAGCGGCGCAGGATCTGCCGCCAGGCATCGAGTTTCGTCGCGGTGACACGTCCAGCGAAGCGGATTGCCGAAATGCGATTCAGTGGACTGTCGAACAATTTGGCGGCGTCGATGTCCTGGTAAACAACGCGGCAATCCAGCCCAAGGAATCTTATCGACCGATCGACGAGTTGCCGACCGATGTTTGGCAACGGCTGGTGTCGATCAATTTTTCGGGCTACACGTTGATGGCCAAATACGTGTTGGCCCAGATGAAGCAGCAGCAAAGTGGCGTAGTGGTCAACATCGCCAGCGGGCAGGGCCATCGCACGGCGCGCGAAGTCGGTACGTACGGTCCAATCAAAGCCGGCAACATCATGCAAGCTCGCCAATGGGGCATCGAATACGCGCGCGATGGAATTCGAGTCGTCTCGGTTTCGCCCGGTGCGATCGACACGCCGCTGATTCGCGCCAGCCTCGAAGAACAAGGCGGGGGAGCGGCCATCGCCAATCGGCACCCAATTGGCCGCATCGGCAAGCCCGAAGAGATCGCCAACGCAGTGTTATGGCTATCCAGCAACGACGCATCGTTCATCACGGCCACGGATCTGGAAGTCGACGGTGGGCTTGGTGCTTTTGCGGCGTTTGCCGAACCGTATCCAATGATCGCCAATCCTCGTTTGCCGTGAGGCATAGATTATTCCGGAACTTCCAGCGCCAACAAGCGATTGCGAGCGGGCAGGCTGAACGGTTTTGAGTAGTGATAGACTTGAGCCAGTTCTTCTTCGTCTATGATGACAGGAGTTGGTTGTTCGGTGATGAAGTCCGCGAAATGCGGCACGTTGAATGCGACAAATGCCAGTTGCAAGCAGTCGATCGCCGGATCATATCGCTTGGCGAGATTGGGATAAGCGATCGGGCCAGTGTCCACTTGATACAGCGAATCGTCCAGGCTGATGTTCATCGTCTTGATGGGATACTCAATCACCGCCCTCAGCTTGGTCTCGTCGTTGCGGATTTCCGTTTGGGCGACGATCGGTTTGCCCGCGGCGGTTGCATCTCGGATTTCTTCAAACGTGTTAACTTCCGTGACTCCTTTGCCGTATCGCAGTTTGAACACCGGTTCGCCCCAAATGTCCGCTTTCACTTCGCGATACGTCTCGCTGATGCGGCACGGCCGGCGGAAGATCAACCAGTCGCGTCCGCCCAGGATCGGTAGAAAATCGTAGTTGTCCTCGATGAACAAGCCATCTTCGGCGAACGTGTGCTCGCTCTTGCACGAGGCGCATTGATAGTAAACCCGCGACGTGCCAGCCTCCTCATCCGTGACCGTCGTGCGACTTTCGATCCAAAACCGAACCGCGTTGAACGACGCCTTGTTGCAGATAAACGACAGTCCGTAGTCCAGGCACATCTTGTTGTTTTCCTTTTCGTCTGCTGCGGCGGCGATCGCGCCGACACCGACAGCGAATGAAGCCGAAACGCTCTTGAGAAACTTTCGTCGGTCGCCAGTCATGCTTAACCTCGTCACAAAAGCAAAGTCGTTTGCAATTCATTACAATAACGTTCGAACTTTCGCTCCACCAGACTTTTTGCGACAAAACCCGCCCCATGTCAAAAGCAAACACTGATCGGCTTGAGGCAACATGGAAACTCCTTCTGTCATGGCACGACGACGGACATTGCCGAGCCATCGCTGCCGAAACCGGTTCGGTTGATGGCGAAGTCCATTCGTTTGCCGCTGGCCAGTTAGCCGCCACCGATGAAACTCCTGTGACCAGCGACAGCATTTTCTTGATCGCGTCGCCGACCAAGCCGCTCGTTTGCACGGCCGTGATGATGCTGGTCGAGCAAGGCCAGCTTCAACTGGATCACCGCGTCACAAACTACTTGCCCAAATTTCGCGGCCACGGCAAAGAGGCGATTCGAATCATGCATCTGTTGACGCACACGTCCGGTCTGCCAGACATGTTGCCGAACAACGTGGAATTGCGCAAAGCACACGCGCCGCTGTCCGAGTTTATGAGACATGTGTGCGAAGTCGAACTTGTCGCACTGCCCGGTACGAAAGTCCATTACCAAAGTATGGGCATTTTGACGTTGGCCGCGATCATCGAAGAGATCACTGGCGTGGGCCTTCCCGAATTTCTCGCCGACAACATCTTTCGGCCGTTGAAAATGACGAGCACCGCGTTGGGCATCCCCGATGCATGGGAGTCGAGCGGTCATCTCGAGCGCATGACGTGGTCGCAAGTTGACGACAAGCCAGAAGCGACCGATTGGGGATGGAACAGTATGTACTGGCGCAAATTGGCAGCTCCGTGGGGCGGCCTGTTGTCGAGCGCACCGGACTTCGGCCGATTCTTTCGACACCTACTGCGGATTCATCGTGGGGAGGACGGCATCATCGCTCCCGCCACGTTGCGAGCGATGACGACCAATCAACTGACGTGGCTTGGAGATCTCCCCGGCAAGTCGGTGCGAACAACACCATGGGGATTAGGATGGCAACTCAACTGGCCTGGTCATCCGCGAGGGTTTGGCAGTTTGCTGCCTGGCGATAGTTACGGACACTGGGGCGCGACGGGCACGATGGTTTGGATCGATCCAACGCGTGGTGTGTATGGAATCGTTCTGACAACCCAGCCAATTGAATTAGAGAATCGACGCCAAATCGCTTTCGGCAATCTGTCGTCATTGATTTGGAACAGCTAAAGCCATTTCCTCCTCGACTACACCAACGGTTGAATCGCGACCAACACATCGTCGCTTCCCATGCTTTACGCAGCAGTAGTGATGGAGTTTGTGACCCAAATTCCAACGTTTCTCGCCCAGTTAGAGTCTCACTCTGTCACATCTGCACGCCGTGCGCGGATGTTTGAAATACGAAGCATGAAACTCGAAACACATTCGATATCACAAGAACCAAAATCCAAAACGCTTCCATCCTGGACACCCAGCAATTGCTACGGGTCTCGTTGGTTCTGTTTCGAGCCTTAGGATTTTGAATTTCGGATTTCGGATTTGTTTGCGGCTCCGCCGCATTAGAGTGTGACTCTGTCACATCCGCGCACGGTGCGCGGATGTTTTTGTTGTGTTGTCGTACACAATTGCATAGATTGACGGGAATTGACAGGAGCTGGCCGCCGAACGCGTGAGATCCGGCGACCTACAAACAAGTGTACGTGTACGCGTGACAAACTGAGTGGCAACAACACCTTAAGCTCCACAAGCGAGCTGCCCGCGCCTTCGTGACCAGGCGACGGAAAAACAAATTTGCAGTTACCCTCAACAATCCTCTCGGCTCCTGTTTGGAAACACGCCACTTGGTGGCGGCGCTTGGGATATGCGCACTTCCTTTTTGGTTGCGGCTTTGCCGCGTTAAGAATCTACCGAACTATTCGGCATGTTCAAATACTGGACAACTTTGCCCGTGGATGCATCGGCGGTGGCTTCGATCTGAAAGCTGAATTCACGTTCCTGTTTCGGATCGAGTTGTCCAAGGTCAATGAGCGGTTGGCCGGTACGTTCAGCAAATGAGAGAAGACGATCGCCGCAATCCAAACGACCGTAGACATGGTCAATCGAGCTTGTTGATTGTGCATCTTCACATTCCAGTCGTGTCAGCCTTGTTCATTTTCTGTTTGTGGACGACCTATTCTTGAAGATCTTAAGTTATTATGTTGCCCATGGCATCCGCTACCGTGACAAACAAACACACAATGACTCATACATCAAAGTCCTACCGCATCGCCGTCGCGTTGAGTCGCGATCCGCTTTTCCAGACACTCACCGAGAATCGCGAAATCGGCGGCCCGCTAGGCGACGAACGCGTGATTGAAAAGTTTCAGTTTTACCAGCACGGTGGTGATTTATTCCTGATCTACGAAAATGCCGACCGTCACAACGACTGGCGCACGAGTCTCCGAAGATATCGAACAAAAACTGATTTGATAGGAAGCACGACGAAAGACTGAGAAGAATCTCCGACCGTCAAGCAAGGCAGGGTGGAAAAATGAAACGAAAGAAGCCGTCTCGTATTCCGATAGCGTGCGTATCGATGCTAATCGCCTTGGTGGTTCCTTCTGTGTTGATAGCGCCGGTGTGTGCCGAGGATGCGATCGACGACAGCGAATTGCGCACGACGATCGATCTGCTACGTGGTTTTAACGACAAAGAATTGGCCGAAGCGAGGAAAGCGATTCCGCCACATCGTGAACCGCCGCTGGGGTTGGCTCGGCCTCGGCTTGTTATGGCGACGGGGTGTGTTTACGAGGACCGCAATGCAAACGGCCGGCGAGACGACGACGAACGCGCGCTGCCGAATGTGATGGTCAGTGACGGCGAAAGAGTGTCGCGCACCAGCGACGACGGCGCTTATAGCTTTCGCATTCGGATGGATGAGAATCCGCATTATAGGTTTGTCGTCGTGACGCGACCCACGGGCTACAAACCGACCGGAGAGTACTTTCTTCGCATTCCGTTCGCCTCAGACCGCACCGAATATCCCGCCGATTTTGGATTGGTTCGGGACGAGGCTTCGGCGAAGTGCGAGTTTTGGTTCATCACGGCTAGCGACAGCCAGTTCACCAAAATTGAGGAGATGATTCCGACGGCAAAGGACTATGCGCAAGTCACTTCCGCGCCGGGGAAACCCGCGTTCTTGGCAACGGCCGGCGATCTGACGATGAATGGATCGCAGTTTGAGTGGGACATGTACGATCGCATTCGCCGATCGTCCAAGATTCCGGTTTACGAAGGATTTGGTGGGCACGATGGAAACTGTCTCGACCCACGATGCACTGTTAACTTCGAACAACGCATCGGTCCGCCGTACTACTCGTGGGATTATGGCGGCGTACACTTTATTCAAATCGTGACGGAAACGGGTTACCTCAAGCCGGCGGCTCGATTACGACAGAACGATTGGCTGCAAGCGGACCTCAAAGCGCTGCCGGCGAATATGCCGGTGATCGCTGTTTCGCATTACCCGCTGGACGCTGCTTGGTTCGACCAACGCAAGGCCGAGGGGATCAACATCATCGCACAAATCGGAGCCCACTGGCACGTCGTGCACGCCGGAAGCCGGAAGGGCATTCCCGTGTTGAACAGCGCGCCGGCACGCGGTCGCGATTGGGGCGCGTATTCACGAACGTATCGTTGGGTTTTCGTTTCACCGGAAGGAGTCCAATCGAAGCTGCGAGTGGCCGGACAATACAAGCGATTGCGAGTTGTATCGCCGGGTCCCCGTGCCGTCGTGGGACGACAACCGTTTGTCGTGCTTGCATACGATACGGCACTGCTTGTAAA
Source organism: uncultured Pirellulaceae bacterium (assembly GCA_964343305.1). GTDB lineage: Bacteria > Planctomycetota > Planctomycetia > Pirellulales > Pirellulaceae > CAYFJO01. Next base: position 70,330 of record CAYFJO010000001.1, read on the forward strand.
GTCTGTCACTTGCCGTTGGACTTCGCCGGACGGCAAGGTAACGACAACGCTGCTGGGGCAACAAGGCGACTGGTCGTGGCACGGCGAGTTTGCCCCTGACAAAGACGGCAGTTGGCGATGCGACCTCGAAGCAACTGACGTAACTGGCTCGGCGTGGAAGCAAACGCAGACGATAGAAATTGTGGGTAGCCGAACTCGCCAGAGTTTGGAAAAGACCGATGGTGCAAAGGACCAAAATCTGGCGATTTCGGCTACGAGTGAGTTGCCGTATGTGCTTGCAGGCGATCCGCCTCGAAATGTCGCCAAAGGGCCATCGCCGCCATTGTTTCCTTCGTGGGTGACGCACACGGGCAGTGTCCACGTGCTGCACAATTCGCCCGTTGTTTCTGACGGCAAAGTTTATGTTTCGGTTGGAAACCCGAATGCGGGTGCTCCTGGGGCCGGAGTTCTTTGCCTGGACGCTGCGACAGGAAAACAGCTTTGGAAAGCGGATTCGCCATACGGTGATATCCGCGGCCCCGTCACTGTTCATCGCAACGTTGTGTATGCCATCACTGGCGAAAGTTGGGTTGCTGCTTACGACACCAAGAAGGGACGACGGTTGTGGAGCAAATCCATGCATCCGAACTACCAAGACGGACGTCCGCTGGCGATTAACAACACGCCGCCAGTGCCAACGCAACACGGGCTGTTGGTCAGCGACTGGCAAAAGCCGCAACAGTTGATGGAATTTGCGACGGGGACGCAGCTATCGCAACTAGCAGGCGACGTGGGCTACTACGCGTCATTCGCAACCGTTTTCGACGACGTGATGTACAGCGTGCGGCGCGGCGGCGGCAACGCGATTCATTTGCAAGATGGAAGGGAAATCTACAGATTCGAAGAGACTTCGCGATCAACATCCGCACCAATCGTCGTAGACGGCAAGCTGATTTACAACGGTTCGTCTGGCATCCGAGTGCGCGAAGCATCAACTGGTAAGCTGATCTGGCAAAAAGGCACTGCGAACGCGGGTTACCAAAATGCGATTCCCGTCGTCTGGGGAGATCAGATTTTGGTGAACGGCACAAACCCGCAGATCTTTGACCTCGCCACAGGTGAAATACGCAAGACCATCAAGTGCGCACAGGAGGCCGACCGCTTTTTCCGCTCGCACCGCCAAGCCATGGCTGGCAGCTCAACTCCTATCGTCGCCGGGAACCACGCCTTCTTCGGCCACGACGACACATCCATCCGCGCCATTAACCGCGCCGGCGATGTCGTCTGGGAACATCGACTCGGTACGCCAATCAAAACGGCCCCAGCCGTATCGGGCAACAAGCTGTTCGCCCACGACTTTGCTGGCAATCTTTGGTGTTTTACCGATTCGTAGTCTTGATACCGCTTCTAATTGCTCAGCGTGATTTTCATCCGCAGCGAGCTTTCGACCGTGGAGCGGATGATCATGTCACGGTAGGGCAGTTCGGAGACGATCGTTTGCGTGACGTTGGTCTCGGCAAATCGGCCGGCCGCGGAATCGAAAAACAACTCGCCTGTTTGTTCGTGTGCCTTGATGGCGATCTTCGAATCGCTGGACGCCGGGGCTTTCAAATCCAAAGTGGATTTGACCGTGATCTTGTCTAACGTCTTGTCGTCTTTTTCTGTTGGGCCTTGATAGGTGTAGGTGTGGGTTTGTGCGAGATTGCCGATGGGTGTTTTGGCGGTTGTTGTTGCGTCCCAATCGTCTCCGTCGTTCACGCCCGCCGCGGGTAAAACAACGGCCGATTGCCGCAACAACTCGCTGAGACCCTCTTTCGTGAAGACGCTTTTCAATTTTGATTTGCTGGGAACGCTGGACAGCGCCTTTGCAGCGGCGTCCGACAGCAGCACGTCAACAATCTCACCGCGATCGCTCATCTTGATTTGAAACGGTACGCCGAGCAGCGGCCGGACACTGTCGGCAATCGATTTGCTGATGCCTGTCGGTGTAGCCTGGGAACTGGAATCAAATTCGATCGCTTCGCCTTGCGGCACGGTCATTTTCAGGGCGATGCGGGAAAACTTTTGCGTCATGGTGGCCGTGTTTTGTTCGACGCTGTCGATCGACCACTGCATTTCCATCGACATTTCGATCGTCATTTTCACGGGACGAATGCCCCCTCGCGTTTCAGTCTTGCTGATTTGCGTGATGCCCACATGCCACGAGTCGCCTGCCGTGAACTTCCATCGCAACGTCTTTTCAGCTCGGAGCTGGTCAACGCAGAAGAGGGTCGCACAGAATAAAAACGCGATGAGACAATTCCGATGATGGAACAGCATTTTGGTATTCCTTTCCAAACCGCTTCTAATTCCCCACACGCCGCATCGTCATTTTGATGTTGGTTTCGATTCGTTGCTTGAACGTGTTGCCTCCGGCAGACACTTCCATGTTCAGGTTTTGAGAAAGCGTCGATTCTTTGAAGAAACCAGCTTCGGAGTCAAACAACATCGTGCCTTTGTTGTCCTGATCAACGATCTTAATCTCCGCCCCCAGCGGCCCGCCGCCTTCGCCAAAAGAAATCTCGATCTTGGCGGAAAACTTGTCGATGTTGTCGTCGCCTTCGCCGTCGTACGTGTAATCCGCCTTCATGTTCAAATTGCCAACCGGAGTCTTGTTGCTGGTGCTGTTCTCCCAAGTGAAGCCCTTGTCGATTTCTTCTTCGGGTAACACGGGAGACGACTTTGACATCATGTCCTTGAAGGCATCGTCGCTGAAGAATTGTTTCATGATGGGATTGCCAGCCAGACCCTGGAGTGCCTCCTTCGGCACTTTCATGTCCACAATTCTTCCGCGGTCGTTCATCGTCTGCAGGAACTTCGCTCCGACCATCGGTTTCATCATCTCGCCGATCTTTGCCGCCGTGCCTTCGAGTTCGTTTTTGGAGTCGGAATCATATTTCACATCTTCGCCGGCGGGGACTTTCATCGACATCGTGATGCGAGTGACTTCTTGGGTGATTTGAAACTCGCCATCGTCATTCACCTCGTCAACGATCCAAGTCATCGACATCTTCATCGTGTTCGGGATTTCAATCGTCTTTTCGCCAAACGTCAACGTCTGTTTCATATCTTGAGTCAATTCCGCTTTGAGTTTGTCACCGGCGACAAGTTTCCAACGGAATTTCTTTGCGGCGTTCGACGTCAGCGGACAGGCAATGATGCCGAGCAGAAGCAACATGAACAAATGTGGCCGTTGATGAGTGTGCATTGGAAGCCCTATGAAAGGAGTTGTTGGGTGTGATGACCGGACATCATCGATTATGACACGACACGGGCATTGGTGTCTACTTCCAACGCTATTAAACGATAGTGCCTTAATCGTGTCTTGCTACCGACCAAAGTTCTCCGAAACTTCGGAAGTCTACAACTCAAAATTTGGACACTACCCGCTAAACCAAAATGGTCCCGCCCGGCTCCAGCACAATGGGTACCGCCGAAGTCTCGGCCCGTACGTGCTCGGCCCATGCAGCGGCGTCCTGTTCAATGGGCGGCCAGGTATTGTAATGGGCGGGAGCGACTCGTTTGGGTTGAATCAAATTGATGGCTTCGATCGAATCTTCCGGTCCCATCGTGAACAAGTCGCCGATAGGAAGCACGGCTAAGTCAATTCCCGCCTGGCCGATCAACTTCATGTCGGCAAACAACGCCGTGTCGCAAGCGAAGTAAATATTGGCGCCGTCGATGGTCAACAAGAAACCACCAGGATTTCCGCCGTACGATCCGTCCGGCAGTTGCGAGCTGTGATGGGCCAACGTCATCTTGGCTCGGCCAAAGGGCAAATCAACTCCTCCGCCAAGGTTCATCCCGATCGTGTTTTGCACACCGTGATTCTTGCTGAACCAATCGGCGATTTCAAAAATAGCCACGACCGTCGCCCCCGTTCGATTCGCGATCGCCGCCACATCCGCAACGTGATCGAAATGACCGTGCGACACGAGGATCGTATTGGCAGTCACATCGTCGGCCTTGATGGGCGCCGTTGGCGAATCGTTTAAGAACGGATCCAAGAGAACAACGTGGTCGCCCACTTGGATCGACCAACTGCCATGTCCCAGCCACTGAAGTTCGGTTGCCATGATTCTTCACTCCGGTTGTTAATAACGAATGACGAAATACCCAATGACGAAAGAATGTCGAAACCCGAAGCCCGAATTGTTGACGCCATGCATTCGTGCTTCGTCATTCGGATTTCATTCGTCATTGGGTATTTGGGTACTCCGTCATTCTCCTCTCAGATTCTTGTTCATGTATTGCTTGTACATCTCAACGCCGGGCTGTCCGTAAGGATTAATGCCAGTCAAACGCCCTTCCACAGCCGTCGCCAGCATCAACATCTGAAACAACTGGCCAAGCACGTGCTCGTTCAACGCCGGCAAATGAATGTCCGCCGTTGGCCGTTTGTCTTCCTTGTAAGCTTCATTTGTCCCCTGAATCGCGGCAGTCATGATGTCAGGAAGCGTTTTGTCGGCGAGGTCATTCAGACCATCGTGATTCCACTCGCGATGTCCCACGGCCAACGGATCACATCGCCAACGGTCGACGATCAGGTTCGTCATCAACTTGTCGCGGCTGCCTTCCTGGTGTTGTTGTGCGCGAGAGTGCAGGTCGCGCGTATTGACAACCGTCAACGGCGTTGCTCCTTGCTCTTTCTTACCCAAGCTTTCCGCCAAAAGCTGATCGTACCACAAGCCTACCGACTCCAACGCCTTTGTCCACGCGGATAAAACGCGAATGTTCACGCCTCGCATCTTCTCCAGCAAATGGCAGATGCCAACGTATTGGAGCACGACGTTGCTTTCCGGCGGCTGGCTGCGAAAGTGCTCGTTCATCGCCGCGGCACCTTCGAGCAGCTTCACCACATCGAGTCCCAAAATCGCCGCGGGCATCAGTCCGACGGCCGACAAAATCGAGAACCGCCCACCTACTCCGTCCGGCACTTCAAAAAAATCGCGACAGCCAAGTTCCGTTGCCAAGTCAAACAAGCGACCGCTCTTGCCGGTCACGGGAACAATGTAATCCGCCATTTTCGCGTCACCGCACGATGATTCGAGCGCCGACAGAAACTGGCGAAATGCCACCGCGGTCTCCAACGTTCCGCCGCTCTTGCTGATCACGACAACGCCCCAACGATCGTAAACGCCACTTGCCTGCCGGCCATTTCCGAGCAACTTCAGCAAACCCTGTGTGGCGTCGTTGTCGACGTTGTTCCCTTCGAAATACATCCGCGGACAACTGCCCCGCTCGGCCCGGCTCAATTCGTTGTAATACGGCTCGCGGCAAGATTCCAGCAGCGCCCGGGCACCCATGTAGGAGCCGCCAATGCCCAACACAACGACACGATCGACCGCCTCGCGAAGGCGACCCGCCGTGGCAAGGATTTGCCCCAACTCACTGGCGTCACGCTGCCCGCGATAACCCGCCAAGAGCCGTTCTGGAAGTTCAAAAAAACCGGCGTCCAGCGGTGTCTTATCCGGAGGGATTTGATCCGGATTCGCAAACAACTCGACGTCGACAACCGCGACTTCGTTTTGGGCCTCGGCAAGTCGTGATGACAACGACGTCAAATCCAACTCGGAGATTCCCGTTTCATCGAGATAACATCCGTTGGGGTCATATTGGATGAGAGAGTTTGTCGACATGTTTCCATCTGGTTCTGGAATGCGGAATTCGGACAAACCATGAAGATATACGAAGGTGGTCAGATTGAACAGGAGCGTCTGCCCACCTTGCGCTGGTGGCCAGAATCTGTTACCAAATGTAGTTGAAATTCATCCCGCTAATGTCGCCTTTCGCTCCGCGAAAGTGGCGCTACTTTCGCGGCGCGAAATGCGGCCTAGTTCGATTCCCGGAATGCAACCTATGGACACTCACCAACTCACTCGTGAATTGCATGTGAAGAATGACTCGAAGATTGTGATGCTCGTTGCGGATGGCTTAGGCGGATTGCCGATGACGCCGGATGGCAAGACCGAACTGGAAACGGCCAACACGCCGAACCTTGATGCACTCGCGGTTCGAGGCGTTCAGGGCGGCAGTCTCCCGGTGTTGCCAGGCATCAGTCCGGGAAGCGGGCCCGGACATTTGGGCCTGTTTGGCTACGATCCGCTGAAATACTTGATCGGCCGCGGAGCCCTCGAAGCGACCGGCATCGGTTTTGAACTGCAAGACAACGACGTCGCAATTCGTTGTAACTTTTGTACGCTCGATTCGGACGGCAACATCGCCGATCGCCGCGCGGGTCGCATTCCGACCGAAGAAAGTGCGCCGCTGGCGATCAAACTGCGTGACGTCTCGATTCCTGGCATCGAGATTTTTGTCGAGCCAGTCAAGGAGCATCGTTTTGTCGTCGTGTTGCGTGGCGAAGGACTGGGCGGCAACGTCCGAGACACCGATCCACAAGCGACCGGAGTGCCGCCGCTCGACCCGGTCGCCGATGATGCTGCCAGTGAAAAGACGGTCGAGGCCGCGAAAGAATTCCTTCGTCAGGCGCGAGAAATCCTATCCGACCAACCCAAGGCCAACTTTCACACGATGCGCGGTTTCGCCGCCAAGCCTGCGCTGCCCAGTTATGAAGAAGTCTACGGTTTAAGAGCCGCCGCAATCGCCGTCTATCCAATGTACAAGGGGCTCGCGCGGTTGGTCGGCATGGACATCGTCGGCAGCGCCCAAACGCTGGACGAACAAATGGACTTGTTGGCCGAAAAGTGGAACGACTACGATTTCTTTTTTGTCCACTTCAAATACACCGACAGCACGGGCGAAGACGGCGACTTCGACGCCAAGGTGAAACGGACCGAAGAATTCGACACCTGCATTCCCCGTGTCAACGCGCTGAATCCCGACGTCGTGATCGTGACGGGCGATCATAGCACGCCGAGCTACCTGAAGAGTCACAGTTGGCATCCGGTGCCGACTTTGCTGGTTTCGAATTGTTGTCGACCCGATTCATGCACGCAGTTCAGCGAAAGTGATTCGGTACGCGGTGGCCTTGGTCAATTCGAAGCCAAGCATCTGATGACGTTGGCTCTCGCTAACGCCTGTCGCATGGGCAAGTTCGGCGCATAGCGTGTCGAACACAACTTCAATTCGTAGGTTGGGATTCCGTCCCGACACGGACGCTCCGTCGGGACGGAGTCCTGACCTACTCCTGATATTCGGCACCCAAACGCATTGCCTTGGCCGGAGGCTGCGATAGGATAGACAGTAACTTGTCGCCGTTTGGGAGCAATTTTTGGTCGTACCAAGTCCACCGTCGCGCAAAAAGCCGAAAGCATTCGTCTCGTCCACCTTCATCGATCTGGAAGAACATCGCGACTACGTCATCCGCTCGGCACGCAAGGCGGGAATCGATGTCGATCCGATGGAAGATTGGACGGTGGATACACAAATCGCAAACCTTAATTTGTGTAACGCTTTCAGCGTACGTCGTTTTTTGTTCAACCACCCCAGGGTGCGCGGAAGACCGCGACCCTGGGCTTTGGAATTCAACCGTTTCACGGTAAAGATGGGCAAAGTCTCATCCTCATGAGGCGGTCAATTCACATTTCTGGCACTAGATAACCACCGCGGCAGCCGCTCCATCCGCACCCTTTTTATGATTGCGACAGGAAGCTCGCAGAATCTGCCGCCATTCGTTGGTCGAGGCGTCTTGAAGATAAGTCCGAGCATCCAGGATCGCATCCACGATCGTGGTCAGCATGTTGTCTTCGACGTTGTTGAATTCGTTTTTTGTGTGATTGTTGTTCATGGTTCTTCCTTCCTTGATGGGAACGATGAGAATGATTGGCTTTGAGTCGCCTTGGTTTAATGCAACAGACGTGCCAAACACACTTTCATTCGCTCGATTACCATGAACAGCCAGCCGTGGGACGTTTTGCCTCTCAAATCGAAACCACAATTTGTCCAGCAATGTTCATTGATCTTGTAATTTGTACAACTCGCTGGGCAGTTCAATGAATTAGGTGAGTCTCACCCAATTTGTTGGCAAAACAATCTCGGAATGGGTGGATTTCTCTCTTTGATGTAACTAGATTGGAAGCTTGGGCACTTTGGAAGGATGGGGCAAGTAGGATTGGTCTTGTTTCATGGATTCCTGTCTAGAACTCGCCTCAGCACAATCTCCTGTCGATTCAATCGCGGGCTTGGCGGATTTATGGGAAGCCACCCTTGGGGATCCTTCGACTTGCATTGCTGTCCTTGACGGGTTCATCGAGTTGCGTCACCCCACCTTCGTTAATGCCAACATCCAGCAGTTGCATTCAGCAGAACGGGAGCATCTTGCTTCGGACCACGGAACGCATGTGACCAGCATCATATTTGGTGCTCACGATGGACTGATCAAAGGAATCGCCCCGCAGTGCCGTGGACTTGTGATTCCAATCTTTCGATACACGGGCGAGGGCAAGCAGATTGCATGCACGCAAGAAGACCTAGCGGAGGCGATCGAGCTTGCGGTTGAGCGGGGAGCCACCGTCATCAACATCAGCGGCGGACAGTTCAGTCCGACGGGCCGGGCCAACGCCCGATTAGCCGAGGTCATCCTCCGGATGTCCGACCAGGCCTTAATTGTTGCCTCGGCGGGCAACGATGGTTGCGAATGCTTGCACGTACCGGGCGCCTTGCCGTCAGCGTTGGCGGTGGGTGCAATGTCGGCCGACGGCAATCCGCTTTCGTTTAGCAATTGGGGCGAAGCCTATCAAAAAAATGGTGTCTTGGCACTCGGCGAGCAAGTGCTTGGTGCCACCTACGACGGAGAAACGACCGCTTATAGCGGCACTAGTTTCGCGACCCCCATCGTATCAGGCGTAGCGGGACTTTTGTTTAGCTTGTGTCACCAACGCAACCAGCCTTGTACGCCACGATTAATTCGAGAGGCGATCGTGGAGACTGCGATTGGTTGCGAAGACGTGCAAACAAGTGATTGCGATCGCTTGCTCGCGGGGCGCCTTAACATTCCTGGAGCTGTTAGTTACTTAAATAAGGAATATCAAATGAGCGACATGACTGAGAACGCTTTGGCAACACAAGAAGCACCTGAGCCTGGTGCCACGGAATCAATTTCGCCGGTAGATGCGTCGACGGAGACCACTTCAAACACGTTGACGTATGCAACAAATGATGTCAGCCCGGCAGCTTGTGGATGTGGCTGTGCGGGCGGCAAAGGCCAGCCGGTTTATTCGATCGGCGAACTGGGCTATAGCTTCGAAACCGTTGCCCGGATGGATTCGATTCGACACGCCATGGACCTCATCGAAGCCGCCCCTCAAGAGCGCCGACTGAGCATCGATTCAGCATTGGACCTGGCGCGGCATATTCTTGGGTTTAAGGAGATTGAAATAACAACGTTGGTTGGGCGATTCGATTCCGTTGAACCGTTCCATCTCACGCGCACATTTAACGTTCGTGACGGCGAATTTGACTACGACGCGAGCAAGACACCCAAGAGTGCTGATACCGGCCGGATCATTGCCATCTCGGGATTGTTGGAACGACTCCCTGGTGAAGATTATCACCCTTCGCCACTCAACGGACGCCCTTGGCGAATCAAGATCTTGTCAAAAACGCGATTTCAAATCGACCCTGCGTATCATCCGGAAATGGGTTGGGATCCGCGCAGGCAGTATCGTTTTGCGGACGCCATTTGGTACTTGCCGCAAACTTGTGAAGCCAAGACTCCACATGAACCCAACCTTCACGACGCGAAGGCGCTTATATGGACTTTGAAACGCGGCGAAAACGTCATCTACACCTTAAAGCCAGATGGTAGTTTTAGCGACGCTTCCTACGTGGACCTTGTGGATACGTTACTAAAGTTCCAAGGATTAGGACGAGACAGTCTCGACTACTACTATTTCTCTTACGGAAATCGCAACCAGTGGCAGTACTCGTGGGATCCATGTTTTAACGATCCGAAATGCTGCTTTGTCCCAGAGTGTTGTGAAAACTACATCAACGCTACAGCGTCTCCCAAGTCCTTGATTTATCAACAATCTCGTGTTGAACAAATTGCCGTGCCTGGCACAACCAATGGCAAGGTGACGTTGTACAACGGCGAAGTCAAGGATTGCATCAATCCAGATCTACGCGGATTCGTTGGATGGTCGAAGGAACACTTGCTGAGTCTAATCATCCGCCTGCTTCCGGCAGACGTTCAAGAAGATCTGGGCCAGAATCAAGCGAAGATGCGGAAACTCGAAGACAAGGTGGCAGCCATCTTGGATCGACTCGACGAAGAGGTCCGAAATCCGGGGCGATCTTCCGCGGATCGAGCCATGAACTTTTCGGCAACTCAGCTTCAGAATATCCTGCCTTCAACGATTGCTTCGGATTTAGTTATCGATCCGGACAACCCGGGACAGGAGTCGAAGTTTGAAATTGATGAGATCCTGTACCCGAAAATGACTTCCGTTTGCCGGGAAGGCTCGGATTGTTGGGATGTGGAGATTTCTTTCTTTAACCCGGCTGAAATCAACGCAGCTCGAGTTATTATTCGGCAGACCATTGATGTCGCTGATGTTGTGCCAGTGCGCGTGGAGAATCCCAGGCGATTCCGCAAGCGATAAACAGACTGTGCGACCGCGGATTCGCCCGCCCAGTCATTTTTCCTGGATTTAAACAGAACTTGAGGTGAAAGATGCCATACGAACTGTTGGCCTACGGCAACGACATTAGAAACGTGACGATCGAGGAAGGCGACTGCAAAGGTGAAGTCATCGGCTTGACGATCGTGACGGCGCAGGACGTGGATGCTCGAAAAGACATTTCGTCGCAGTGTTTGGTGGAAGGAGAAGAAGGCGTGGAACGCGTTACCTACTTGTGCACGGAACACAAGGGCCTATGGGCCGTTCCTGGTGAACTTTGTGATGATGAAAATGAGGAAAAACCAAGAAGGCGATATACCCTCCTGAAAAATGACGAATTCAATCCCAATGAGCACAAGGATTATTGCGCTTTCCAGAACGGGCAAAGTAAAGTCCAGAACGAGCAAAGTAAAGTCGTGTTTCAAGATCCGGGTCTTGAGCGTGCGGTCGAGAATTTGCAGCGAGCGACGCGGAGGTTGTTGGAAGAAATGAAGGTCTTGAAATCGGACGTCGCTGAATTAAAGGTGCAAGTTGACGAGAGGTGCGGATCTTAGTCCTGCGATGCGGCGGCCGGTTGAGAGCGTCTGTATCGGCGACATCCTGTCGCCGTTCTGTGGCAGGATGCCACAGATACGACCGGACGTCGTCATCCGGCGGCGGCGTAACTGGAAAGAATGAGATCGGGTGAACCATCTCGCCTCGATCGTGGTACAGCAACTATAATCCATTTTTTCCATGTCTCGTTGGGACGGCTTGGAAAGCCATCCTACAGGAGTTTCACGCTTGTTTGTTGGTCCCGTCTTTACTCGTGAAGCCGCCACGTCGCCGCGGCGAGCGCGATTTTATATCTTTCGAACGGTCTACGTTGTTGCGTTGTTCGTGTTGATGGCGACGGCCTGGTTGGTGGTCGCGGGGACGCAAGTGATTCGCAACGTTGGCGATATGGCTCGGTTCGGATCGATTTTGTTTCAGATCCTCGCGCCGTTACAGTTGGCGCTGGTGCTGTTTCTGTCGGCGTTGCGGTCGGCGGGGTCAGTGGCTCAGGAAAAAGATCGCAATACGTTGATCCTGCTGCTGATGACGCGGATGGAGAATCGGGAGCTGGTGCTGGGCAAATTGCTGGCCAGTTTGCTGAACGTGATCGTCATGCTGGCGGCCGCGCTGCCAGTGTTCATGATGATCGTGCTGTTCGGCGGGGTTTCGTTTGGACAAGTCGCCCGCGTGTTTGCCGTGACGATGGGAACGGCGCTGGCCGCGGGAAGCCTTGGATCAACACTGGCGTTTTGGCGCGAGAAAACTTTCCAAACTTTGTCGCTCACCGCTTTGGCGATCGTTTTTTGGATCGGCATGTGGGAAGCCGCCGGATTGATCGACGGATCGGTGCCTGGTTTGGGTTGTTCCTTTCGAACTTTGGCCATGGCGTTTAGCCCGGTCAGTGCCATTTTGGCGGCGACCAGCCCTTCGATTCCCGCGGACCTGGCGTTAGGACCGATTCAAAACGGCGTCGATCTGTTTTTGATCATGTCGGTGCTGGCGACGGTTGTCTTGAACGGAGTCGCGATCTGGCGTGTGAGGATTTGGAATCCCACGCGTGAACTGCGACCCGGACAAGAGGGCGAGAAAGGCGAAAGTATTTGGGGTGTGGACCACGACCTGCAGTCGGAGTTGGAAGATGGCAAATCAACGGACGAACAGGCACGGGCCGGCCACGTGGACGCGCGAGTTCGCAAGGCTTCGCAAGACAGCCGGCCGGTTTGGGACAATCCTGTGCTCTGGCGCGAGACTTGTACGTGGGCGTACGGACGCAAAGTGCTTGTCATTCGCTCTGCTTACCTGATCTTGTTTGCGGCCGTTACGATGGCGTTGTACAGCATGATTTCCAGCGGCGCTGTGCAAGGTTCAGGTGAAGAGTTGACGACCATCGTGCCCGCTGCGGCGCAACCGTTGGCTCCTTTCTTTCTCGTCAGCCTGGTGATCATCAACGCGCTGGCCGTGACGTCCGTGACCAACGAACGCGACGGCCGATCGCTGGACTTGTTGCTGGTGACGGACTTGTCGCCCAAAGAGTTCTTGTTTGGCAAGCTGGGCGGTGTCTATTGGATTACTCGCGAGATGGTGGCGCTTCCGCCGCTGCTGTGCATTTATTTGTGGTTCAACGGAGGCGTCGGATTGGAGAATTTGATTTACATCGTGTGCGGGTTGTTGTTGATGAACGTGTTCGTTTCGATGCTGGGAATCCACTGCGGCATGAACTATGCAAACTCGCGAACGGCGATCACCGTGAGCTTGGGAACCGTCTTTTTCCTGTTCCTAGGTATCGTGACTTGCATGTTGATGATGATTTCATTCAGCGGATCTTTTCAAACGCAGCTTGCCCCATTCCTGGGTTTCATCGTTGGCGGCGGTGTTGGGTTGTACGTCACGATGGGCCATCGAAATCCATCACCAGCGATTGGCATGGCCTCGATCATCCTGCCCGTCGCCACGTTTTTCGCGATCACGAGTTTCCTGCTTAACCGTCCCGTGTCGGTTTTTGTCGTCGTCGCTTTCGCTTACGGTTTCACCAGCCTGGCAATGATGATGCCGGCGCTGTTCGAATTCGACATCGCCCAAGGCCGTACCCGAACCGCCGATGACGACTAGCCCAGCGGTCTTTTCGCCGCGTTCGGCAGGTGAACACACACAGTAGGACGGATTTCCAATCCGTCCGAGACGGTTTGAAAGACCGTCCTTCGGGTAAACCACTTCCTGCCGCTCGCCTGGCACCTTGTTGGACGACAGCCGAATACTTAGCATAATCGGCACTCAAACCTGTTCATGCCATCGAGGAACGGAATGTCTATCGAACAAACAACCATCCGTCACCCCGCAAGCGACACTCGGGCATCGATTCTCCCCGGATTCGGATTCAACTGTTTCAGCTTTGAAGTGGTTCACAACGACGAGCCGCTAGAAGTACTCTGGAGCGCACCTGGACTTGAAAAGGGAACCGAACGTCCGTCGGGCAGCGGAATCCCAATTCTGTTTCCTTTCCCGGGACGCATCAAGGGCACGGTCCTCGACTGGGGTGGCAAGTCCTATCCGTTACAGGAGGGCGACGGCTTGGGCAACGCCATCCATGGTTTCGTACACGAGCGCCCCTGGCGAGTCATCGAACAGAGCGAAAGCCGAATCGTGGGCGAGTTCCACGCGTCGGTCGATGATCCGTCGTTGCTCGATTGTTGGCCCGCCGATTTTCGGATCACGGCGGATTACGAGGTGGGCGATCGTACGTTGACGACCAGTTACAAGATCGAAAATCCTTGTGATCGCCCGTTGCCATTTGGCTTTGGAACACACCCCTATTTTCGTGTCCCGCTGGGCGGCGATCGGGCTGACGATTGCCAAGTGAAACTTCCCGTCAACCAAAAATGGGAACTCGACGGCATGATCGTCACCGGCCGCAGCGAGCCGTTGGCTGAAGCGTCTCAATTTCGCTCGGGGCTGGTCTTCGGCGAAATGCAGTTCGACAACGTCTTTGGTGAATTGCATTTTCACGAAGGTGCCTGCACAACCAGCGTACGTGATCCGGCCAGCAAGCTCACGATGGCCATGACATTTGATGACTTCTTCAGCAAATGTGTGGTTTACAACCCACCTCATCGCGAAGCGATCTGTATCGAACCTTATACGTGTCTGCCTGATCCCTTCGGGCTTGAACAACGGGGCATTGATGCCGGATTACAAGTGCTCCCGCCAGCAGATTCGGTTCTCACCAAGATCCATATCGTAATCTTTGCGGAGAAAGGCGACCTTGCTAGCAAGTGACTCGAACTGGGCAGTATGTTGGTCGGTTTGAGGGAGCTTCAAGGGGGAGCACATCGATTTGCGAATAATATGGCTTGTTGGAATTGGTGCAGTTCTTATGATGGATGAGAAGTTCTTAACGGAATGAAAACAAATGCCAACAACCTCGTTCAAAAAAGGTTCAGGCGCCGATGCTGGAACGGCCCAAAGCGTGCTTAGCACGCGGTTGCCTGCCCCCTTCCTGAACGAGGTTGTTATGAAGGAGCGAGATGATGAAAGAGTTGGCACGGGGGTGGACGATGGACATGGAGCGTGGGCCGGATTGTTTGTTTGTCAAGTTGCATGGTCCGAATAAAACGCAGCATGAGGGCAACGAGCTTTCGGAGAAGCTGTGGGATTTGCTCAAGCAACATTTCATTTATCGCATGGTGCTTGAACTGGACGACGTGACGATGTTGAAGAGCAACGTCGTCGGGCAGCTAGTGCGGTTGAACAGACATGTCCAGGAGCACGACGGTATGTTGCGGCTGTGCGGACTGTCGGATCAATGCAGCGACGTGTTGCAAACGAGCGGATTGGATTCGTTCCTGCCACAGTACCGCGATCGTGAAGATGCGATCATGGGGTGTGGTGCCGAGCACGCTCACAAAGCGAAGTAGAACTGGCGAGTGGATTGACTTCCGAAGTCTTCTTCAACTTCGGAAGTCTGATCCAGTGCAAGACTTCGGAAGCTTAAGAGAACTTCCGAAGTCGGGACAACTCTTTCAGCTCGATTGATTGACGTTCACATCCATCGTTGGATACGGAATTCCGATACCGGCTTCATCCAACGCATTCTTGACGGCGCGAATCGCACCTTGTTTCACCGATCCAAAGTCATCTCGCTTGGCCCACACGCGAACGGACCAATCGACGGACGAACCGCCAAGCTCCAGCAGTACGACGGCGGGTGCCGGATCTTCTAAACCGCCTTCGACGCTGGCCGCGGCCTTTTCCAAAACTCCTCGTGTCTTGTCGATGTCGGCCGAGTAATCGCAACCCACGTTCACGTCCGCACGACGTTGCGGATGATACGTGATGTTCTCGATCGTCGAACCGAATACGGACCCGTTAGGAATAATGATGCGGCGGTTGTCGAACGTGTCCATCGTTGTCGTAAACATCGCGATGGAGTCAATCTTGCCTGTGTGTCCCGCTGTGTTCACCACATCGTCAACTTTGAACGGACGGAAGACCAACAACATCACACCGGATGCAAAGTTCGCGAGCGTGCCCTGCAACGACAAACCAACTGCGAAACCGGCTGCACCGAGTATGGCGGCGAAACTTGTTGTTTCGATGCCAAACACACTCATGCACGCCAGCACGCCAAGAATCAGCACCAGCCAACGCGACATCTTCGCAAAGAATCGTTCGAGCGTCTCATCGAAGTCGGTTCGCTGAAATGCCTTGGCAACCAAACCTGCAACAACGCCCGATAGGATCCAAAAAATGATCAGCACAATGAGTGCGCCAATCGTCCGCGGTGCGTAAAGGGCCACCATCTCCGTCATATATGCCGAGGCCTGCGATGCATCCGCTAACATTGAACGGCCGGTGTCCACATCATCCGCTGAATCATCGCCATCTGCCGAGCCATCGTCGGCGTCGTCACTTGGTTCACTATCGTCCGTCGAATTGTCATCGGACTGGTCGCCCGCGTCCGTGCTGTTGCTGCTGGAGTCGGAGTTGTCCGTGCCCCCATCGGCGGAGTTGTCGTTGTCGCCGGAATCATCGGTGTCGTTCGCGTCTGGACTACCGTCGTTGGCCCCATTGGCTGTTGCGTTCGCTGGTTGCGAACCGTCATTACTTTCCTGGCCATCTTGCGCGACGAGCAGCATGGGCCAAAGCAAAATGACAAGGACAAGCAAGTATTTCTTCATCACGTTCTCCCTGTTGAGGTCATTGAATTGTCACGCAAAAGTAAAAGGCGCGACACGTATGATTCTTGACGACGAGAGATTCAATTTATCACGCGAATTGAACTGCTGTCCATGAGGTGATGCAAAAGGAAATGACGAATGACGAAATACCCAATGACGAAGGAAGCCCGAATTCCGAATGGAAGAAACATTGCGATCAGGTGAGTGCTTCGACATTAATACTTCGGATATCCTCATTTCTTCGTCATTGGGTATTTCGTCATTCGCGCAGCCCCGGACCAAACGTGTCACCGCTCTGGCGATGTCACTACCAGACCCAAATTCAACTTGAAAGGATTTAAACATGTCCAAGTTCTATGTCGAGTCCGGACCGCGTCTGCTTGTGGTGCTAGAAGCAAATGATGTTTTTGAAGCAATTGTCAACGCGCTGGAAACACAGGATGATGCCGAGCCGCTTGAGTTGGCCGATGTGATCA
>CAYFJO010000002.1:0-3033 GCA_964343305.1 uncultured Pirellulaceae bacterium
ACGGATTAGGCAATCCGTCCTACGAAAAACACGAAATTGATTTTGGACAACTACTTAGTATTAGCCTGTTTTGAGCATGCGGCAGCTTCTAAGCGGCCCATCGTGGCCGCACGGTCTTGTCGGGTCTGTTTAAAATGGTGTCACTGGCCTGACACACTTGTTCGGCTGTGATTAACTGCATCGCATCGTTGCAAGCTCGTCGTCGTTGTCGGCTGGTGCCGCCGTGATATCGTTTTTGAATCGGGATATGTCCCGTGCCATAAGGTCCGCTGTCTTGTGGCCGAGTTGTGCCGTGGAGACAAATGACGGGTGTCTCGACCGCCACGGCCATGTGCATGGGACCGGTGTCTGATCCAATGTATAGACTGCCTTTTTGCATCAAAGCTGCCAGGTGCATCAACGACGTGGCCGGCGGCATCACCGCTTGGCCCGATGATCCGGCAACGATTTGTTCCGCCCACTTCTCTTCACGCGGTCCGGCCCAGGAGACCACGGATGGCAATCCATGTTTGTTGGCGACGTGTTTGGCAACTTCGGAATATCGCTCGGCGGGCCACAGCCGCGAATCCCAGCCGGCTCCTGGATTGATGACGACAAACCCATCCGACACGCCCAAGCCGTCGATCACCCGATCCATGGTTTCCATCGCGGAATCCGGGATGGGCAAACGGAATTTGACTTCCGGCTGCTCGATTCCCAAGGGCCGGAGCAGTTCCAACGTGCGGTCGACCAGATGCGTAGTCCGCGGGGGAACCCGGCGATTGTTGAACAGTGTGCTGCACTCCTCGCCAAACTTTCCACCGAAACCGATTCGCATTTTCGCGCCGCTCAACCAACCAGCGATCGACGTCTTGAGCCGGCTTTGCGGATCGATCGAAATGTCGAACGGATACGGATCCAAACGTTTCTTGGCCCGTAACAACCGAAGCGGCGACGTGAACCACAATCGTTCGAGGATGATCAAACGATCCAAATCGGCATGGCCGTCGACAATCGGTGCGGCGCGTTCTTCGACCACCCACGAGATGTGTGCCCGCGGAAAACGATCGCGCAGTGCGCACAACAAAGGCAGTGTCAGAATCGTATCGCCAATCGCGCTCATGCGCGAAATGAGAATGCGTGGTTGAGAGGAAAAATCCATTCTTGCTCGCTATCACTCGTACTCGTTTAACGGCAAGCCGAAGGCGACTGCGTTTTCGTTCAAAGAAACGTAGTCGCCTTCGGCTTGCCGTTAAACAACATCTTGTTTCAACCTGCCAGCCGTTGTTTTGCTTGGTAAAGATACGGGTTCAACGTGGGGTCGTTGTACATCTTGAATTGCCGATAGGTGCGATGTCGCTTCTGTCCCGACTCGATGTCGCCCAGCAATTGGACGAGTGAGTTCGAAAGATCACTTTGCTGCATCAAGCAGACGGCGATCTTTCCTTGGACCGACTCCACATGTTGCGGCGTTACGTCCGCTCGGGCAGCTTGTTCTTCGAGGTGATAGATGCGGATCGCCAGGATCGACAGCCGGTCGATCACGCTGCCTGGCGTTTCCGTGTTCAGCGGCGCTTCGGTGGGCGTGTTGATGTCGCGCCGCTGAAGTTCGTCGCTGATCCAGTCATCGATTTTTTCAATCCAATCGTTGCGCTGCTGATTGTATCGGTCGATCGCCCGTTTGACTTCGGCGACCCGCGTGTCTCCCACGTCGGGACTGCGTGCCACGTCCTCTTCGTGCCACAAGCAAAAATTGAACTGATGCTGTTGGCAAACGAGTTCTAGCACGCCTTGATACGTGTTGTCGACTTCTTGTTCGTGCCAACGAACGACCGTCTCACGATGTAACTTGGCGACTTGTTGGATATCGATCATCATGATCCTCGTGGTGGTGATAAAGAGCGTGACGACGAGAAGCAAGGGGGCGGATTGTAGGTCAAAGGAACACACCATCACAAGCGAAACTGGGTAAGATCCGCCGCAAGGCCGTCCGTGACAGCACTTCTCTTTCCCGCAAATTCAGCTTGCTCTACAATGTGACGGCAGACTTGTCTTCCATCCGTTGTCACTTCTGTCCTTGGCCACTACTCATGCACCGAACAAGATCCAAGACGGTATTCGTCGGTACGCTGTTGTTGGTCGTGGTGGTTGTGGTGGTCTATTTCGTCGCGTTTCAACGCAATGGCGAGGCCCATCATCAGCCCGACTCGTTCGACGGCGTCGCATGCTACGAGGCGCTCAAGTGGGTCTGCGAATTTGGCCCCCGATACAGCGGCTCGGACGGAATGCGAAAGCAGCAGGAGGGATTGATCGATTACTTCAAAGAAATGGGTGGCAAGGTCAGCCGGCAGGATTTCAAAGTGCGGCATCCGGAGACCGGAGGCGCGGTCAAAATGTCGAACCTGATCGTCGAATGGCACCCCGAACGATCCAACCGGATTCTGCTTTGTGCCCACTACGACACGCGGCCGTTTCCCGACGAGGACCCCGATCCACGGAGACGTCGTGACGCGTTCATCGGGGCAAACGACGGTGCCAGCGGCGTCGCGGTGCTGTGCGAACTGGCCCGGCACATGCCAAAACTCTCCAGCCGCTACGGCGTCGACTTCGTGCTGTTCGACGGCGAAGAACTGATTTACGATCGCCGCCGAGATTCCGATCGTTATTTTCTCGGATCCAAGGAATTTGCGCGTTGGTATGCCGCGGGCAAGCGGGATTACAAATACCGCTACGGGGTTTTGCTGGACATGGTCGGGGATCGTACGCTCAACCTGTATATGGAAAAGAACAGTCTCAAATACGCGCGCGGCTTGGTGCAAAGCATTTGGAAAACGGCCAAGGACTTGGGTGTGAATGAATTCATTCATCGCTCGCGCCACGAGATTCGCGACGATCACTTGGCGCTCAATCAAATTGCCCGCATCCCAACGTGTGACATCATCGACTTCGACTATCCGCGCCCGGGTGCTCGATTTTCATATTGGCACACGACATCGGACACACCCGACAAATGTTCGGCCGAGTCCTTGGCCAAGGTCGGAACGGTTGTGCTTG
>CAYFJO010000002.1:3133-82920 GCA_964343305.1 uncultured Pirellulaceae bacterium
TTACCTTTCCCACCGACAGATCGCGTTCTGGCATCATCTCGATCGAGAAACACTCCAGCAGCGCGAGTTGAAATACTTCCGTGCCCAATTTCGTCGACGCATGCAAGTGAGCGTTCTGATCGGCATCATCGGTGTGACCATTGGGATTGTTGACGTTGTCAAGTCGCCGCTGGTCTTCTCGATTTTTTTCATCAGTTGGCTTGTGATGTTGGCGTGGATCGTTGGTCTGGCGCTGTTGGATTTTGTCAGCGCTCGGATCTTTCTGGGGCAAATCACCGATTCCCAACGGGCGAAAAAGGCCGAGATGGAAGCCCAGATCCGGGAATTAAAAGACCAGCACCGAACCGGTGAAGAAAACGGCAAGGGGAAGAAGTAAAGAAGCAAGCGGGCGCGTGGAGCGACGATGGCTTGTCGCGTATAATGATCCTTGTCGCACGCGAAGTTCGTGCCGATGTCCTTTTTTCGATAAAATGCGGAGTCCCCTGATACGATGCCCATTCCGGTCCAATGCCCTCATTGTGGAGCGGCCCATCAAGTACCCGACCAAATGGCCGGCAAACGCGCCAAATGCCGTTGTGGCAACGCCATCCAGATTCCGGCTGCCGCACAACAAATGCCCGCACAGCAGACGCCGGGTCAGCAAATGCCCGCGCAACAGATGCCCGCCCAGCAAGTACCAGGACAAATGATGCCCGGTCAGCAAGTACCGGCCGCACCGGTTCAACCACAGGTGCCGATGGCTGCCAATTCCCCATTTGCCGGAGTAGAAGACGACGAGATGGATGATCTCTTCGGTCAAACTCCGGAGGCGGCAGCGGCCGCCGCCGCACAAGCAGCGGCCCCAGAAAAGAAGGCCATACCCCTGAATCTCGTAGGCGCGGGAGACGATCCGGACGCCAAGAAGAAGTCTGATGAACGGCCCAAATTGACAGGCAAGAAGAAGGCGTTGGCAATTCTTGGCATTACAGCCGGATTCATCGCCGAGCCGTACTGTGGGTGGATCGGTTGGATTTATCAAGGAGTCTTGCAGTCTGGCGGAGGAGAGGGATACGCCGCCATGCTGCAAACGCTGGGTGCGGCCGCAGTGGTGTTGGCGTGTGTGGGATTGATGAGCGTCGCGGGCGCGTTAATCGCCAAGGGATTTGCGGATTTTCGCGGGCGAGAAATGGATATCGGCTGGGTCCATTCTGTCGGGATCATTCTTGCCGGAGCCTTCGTCGGCGGCATGACTCTTTTTCAGTTGGTTGGGGTTGCCCAACGCGTGGTCGATGAAGATCCAGAGTTTGTCGAAGTCATTAAGGAAGTGGACGAGAACGCAGGGCCCGACGAAAAAGCCGAGACAAAAGCAAATATCAAGGCGATCTTTGGCGATGCCTTGTGGGGGGTGTTTTGGGTCGGATTGCTCGCCATTATTCCCATTTTTGTCGCCGTGCTGTCCCGGCAAGTTAATCCTTCCGTTAAAAAGACTGACGATGATTAGTTACCGCCACCTGCATGACTCATCGAAACTGGCGGTGTGGATCGCCGTGGGTTTGCTCTTCGCCGGATCTTCTGTGGTTTGTGGCGCGGAAGTTGAGATCGAATTCAATCGAGACATCCGGCCCATCTTGTCGGACAAGTGTATTCAATGTCACGGACCCGACGCCGAGCATCGCGAGGCGGAGTTGCGACTGGATGTGCCGCAATCGGCAGAAGACGAAATCATCGTCGCCGGCAAACCCGACGACAGCGAATTGATCGCCCGCATCATCAGCGAAGATCCCGATGAGCAAATGCCGCCGCCCGATTCTGGCAAGCAACTTTCGGAAGGTGAAATCCAGACGATTCGACAGTGGATCCAACAAGGCGCAGAGTTTCAGCAGCACTGGGCATACGTCGCACCGAGCCAGCATGTGGTGCCTGGCCCCAAGTCACATCCAAGGTGGCCGATCAATTGGATCGACCAGTTTATCCTCGCCAGATTAGAGCGAGAAGGGATACGTCCTTCCAAAGACGCCGATCGTGTGACGTTGATACGTCGTTTGAGTTTTGATCTGACGGGATTGCCGCCGACACCTGACGAAGTCGATGCCTTTGTGGCCGACAAGAGCCCGCAAGCTTATGAGAAACTGGTCGATCGCTTGCTTGATTCGCCACGCTACGGCGAACGCCTGGCGATGTATTGGCTAGACCTGGTTCGATTTGCCAACACGGTGGGATACCACGGCGACCAAGACCATGCGATCTCGCCTTATCGCGATTGGGTCATCGACGCACTGAACGACAATATGCCGCTGGATCAATTCACTCGCGAACAATTGGCCGGCGATCTGCTGCCCAACGCGACCATCGATCAAAAGATCGCTACCGGCTACAACCGCCTGCTGCAAACATCTCACGAAGGCGGCGTCCAGCCGAAAGAATACCTGGCCATCTACGCCGCCGATCGCGTCCGAAATCTGTC
Organism: uncultured Pirellulaceae bacterium; assembly: GCA_964343305.1. Classification (GTDB taxonomy): domain Bacteria; phylum Planctomycetota; class Planctomycetia; order Pirellulales; family Pirellulaceae; genus CAYFJO01. The sequence goes on from CAYFJO010000002.1 coordinate 5,577, forward strand.
GGCCGTCTGGATGGGCGCAACGTTGGGTTGCGCGCAGTGTCACGATCACAAATACGATCCGTACACGGGAAAAGATTTCTATTCGGTGGCAGCCTTCTTCGCGGACGTTGACGAGGCCCAACACTTCAAGCGTGCGACGAATTCATTGCCGACTGCTCGTCCACCAGAACTAAGCGTGCTCAGTCGCGGTGATCGAAAACAGATCGCTGAGATCGACAAACAAATCAAAGCCCTCGAAGCTGCGTCGCCGGATGATTCCGACACGCAAACCAAGATCAAGGCGCTCCAGCAACAACGAGCAACGCTGGCCAAGAACACCCGGCGGACAATGGTCACGGTTTCCATCAAGCCGCGCACAATGCGAATCCTTCCGCGCGGCAACTGGCTGGACGATAGTGGACCGATCGTCGAACCTGCCTTCCCTGCATTCATGGCAAAGCTCGACACTGGTGATCAACGCCCGACGCGGCTTGATCTCGCAAATTGGCTGACCGATTCAGAGCACGGCACGGGCGGACTGACCGCCCGCGTGTTTGCAAATCGCTTCTGGTACCTGATGTTTGGTAGCGGGATCGCCCGTGTGCTGGACGATTTTGGTGGACAAGGTGAACCACCGGTACATCCGGAGCTGCTCGACAACTTGGCCGTCGAGTTCTACGAGAGCGGTTGGAATGTCAAGCACATGTTCAAACTGATCGCCATGAGTCACACCTATCGCCAATCCTCTCTGGTTTCCGCCGAGCTGCAAAAACGCGATCCGTACAATCGGCTGTACGCCCGGCAATCACGATTTCGCATCGATGCGGAAATGGTCCGCGACAGCGCGCTGGCAATCAGCGGACTGCTAGTCCTCGACCCAACGGCAGAGAGCGTCAAACCCTATCAACCGGCGGGCTATTATCGACACTTAAACTTTCCCAAACGTACGTACCAAATGCACAACGACACTCGCCAGTGGCGGCGCGGTGTCTACGTTCATTGGCAGCGGCAGTTTTTACATCCCATGCTCAAAGCGTTCGACGCTCCCAGCCGCGAGGAATGCACCGCACAGCGTCCGCGATCCAACACTCCGCTGGCATCCTTGACGCTGTTGAACGACCCCACGTTTGTCGAAGCGGCGCGTGTCTTCGCCGCGCGGATTCTGATCGAGGGCGGAGACACGTCCGACACACGATTAGACTACGCCTTTCGCCAAGCCGTCTCGCGCAAACCGGATTCGTTCGAAAGAGCCTTGCTGCTGCGACTGTTGACGGAGGATACCGCGCAATATAAACAAGACGTCGAGTCCGCCAAAAAACTGCTCGCCACGGGCATCGCACCCGCCGCAGAAGAGATCGACATCATTCAACACGCCGCCTGGACATCCCTGGCACGAGCGATTCTAAACATGAGTGAGACGATCGCGCGAAACTAGCCCGAGGCTAGCGCCTTCGGCTCATGGTTTTGAAACTCACGAGCAAGCCAGGCAAGTTCCGTGGTCGCGTTCATTTCACCCAACGAACACGCCAATTGCAGCAACACAGTCGGATAGTCGCGCATTTCCGCTGCCTACAATGTGTCTTGGTGGCAGGAGAATTTCGACTGACTATTTCAAATGGTGTCCGGTACTAGGATCCCGCAACCAGTTCCTGCTTTTCATCGGCCGTTGGCTTGCGACCGAGTTGAATCGCGCGGCGCATTTGCCACTGAGCTTGTGAGTCAATTTCGTCGTCCAGGAATTCAATCTGCCGCGATTCCATTTTCGCAACACAGCATCCGTCGCGCAGGACCAAGGCGTTTCGATGAGTTGCGGGCAAGCGTTCTTCGTCATTGATGATGCCTTGCAAATTCAATGGATCCGCCGCGGACAACACCACCCAGTTCCCATCGGGTTCGGTGTCACGGACATTGCGAAGTCGTGTGACGGCATCTTCCGTCGCAAACTGTTCACCGGCAACACCGGAAACAAAACGTCCGCCGCGAACTTCGCCTCGCATTTCCATCCGACGAAACATGGCGACCAATTCGTACCACCGTGGGGCGGCAGTCTCTCGTGCCAACAATTCACGAAAAACAACGCCGTATCGTCGCAACAACAACTTGCACCAATGCTCGGCGCGCACGACGGGATCGGCCACGTCGACCTGACCGGGAAAACACGACCAGCGGCCGATTGGTGTCAGCGGATTTGGCAGATTCGGGATTCGCCCCCGACGTGATTTCCGTGCAGTGACGATCGCTCGCACTGCAGCGAACGCGTCGGATGTGACCAGCCCGAGCGCGGCGAGTTCACGTAGTGCTTCTTCCAAATGTGTCGGCATGATCTCCGTCTTTTTCTGAAGATCCTTGAAGAACAACGCTCCGCGCTGCGATAGTGCCGCATAGACTTCGCTCGCGTTCGATCGCAGGTAGTAGCCATGCCCATCGGTCGAGCCACTGGGCAACAACCACGCCAACTCGTCTCGCAACATCAGCGAAATCGGGACGCTACGAGTCATCGCCGCCATGCGCCGTTGGTCGCTGGACGGTCGTGGCCGCTGCAATCGTCCCCAGACCACCTCGCCCGACATGAACAACTGGTCCAACCACTGCGGGTCATAATCGCCGATGCGGGCCTGCAAGATATGTTTTTCCCAACCACCGGCCGGCAGTTCGAATCCTTGCAGTTGACCGATCGCTTCGCGAGCACCGACCGGCCCACCCCAGCCAAGTTCCGAATCCAGTTGATGATGTCCGACCAGAAATCTCATGAAGTCCGTCGGCTCGACGGGTTCGATTTGGCGTCGCAGACCTTCCATCGTCAGCCGATGAATACAGGCGAGCAACCGGCGCTCACACCATTCGCGAGCGTCGGGCGACGTAAATTGTCCGCGCATCGAAACGCCTTCCGCTTCGAGGGCTTCCAACGCGGACTCCACTTGGCTCGGTTCAAGGCAAAGTTGCTCGGCAAGTTCTTCGACGGTGGTTGGTCCCGTGTGTTGGATTCGGCCGCGCACCACCTCCATCCAACCCTTGGAACGCTCGAATGCGACCTTCAACTCGTCGGGTAACTCGACAACCGGTTCGCAAGTTGCATCTTTGTACGTTGCTCGAATCATTGGCCATCGCTCGGTGGCGATCCAAAACGAGCGAGTTTCCACCGAGACACACGTTGCACGACCTTCGGCCACCAGCGCTTCAAGCCACTGCTGCCAAGGTCCGATTTCAAATTCAGAAACCAACACGAGGCTCACCATCGCGTCGTGCAATTCATCCGGGTCGCGGACCAGCGGCCATGCCTGTCGACGAACTTGTGCGATGGCTTCGGGATCGAGTTGTGCGAGGTCTTTGAATTCCTCGACAGACAGCGACCGACGCGTCGCAACCGCTCGGCTGCGGCGTTCTTCGAGTGGAGCGTCATCGAGAAACGCGTAAGGATTCGCGTTCAAGATCTGGTGACTGAACGGCGACGGTTCGCGGGTGTCGCGTGCGATCAGTCTCACGCGCCCGGCTTCCACGTCGCCCAGCAACGAAAGCCAGCGGTCGATATCCATCGCTTCCGTCAAACAGTCGACCATCGTCTGGGCGACCAGCGGGTGATCGGGAATTTCGATGTCGCCAGAGTGGTTCTCAAGGCATCCGACGGTTTGTGGAAAGGCCGCCGCGAGCAAATCGTCCGATCGAAACCGCTGCAAGAACGGCGGAACCTTTTTACCTTTATCGAATCGCAAGACACCCAGCGCCCTGGTCACGTTCCATCGCCAACGAATTTGAAACATCGGTGCGACAAGCAACGCCTGCTCCAACAAATCTCGGCCGTTGTCGGTCCGCAACATTTTGAACAGGTTTTCGATTGGGAAACTGTGCTGCGGGCCGATCGACAGTACGATGCCGTCCTCGGTCGCCGCCGCCTGCAATTCAAAATCAAAACTACGGCAAAATCGCTTTCGCAGCGCGAGTCCCCAGGCGCGATTGATTCGGGCCCCGAGTGGCGAGTGGATGACTAATTGCATGCCGCCCGATTCGTCAAAGAACCGTTCGAAAACAATGTCGTCCTTCGTCGGCACGAGACCGATCGCGGCCTTCTGTGCTTCGACGTATCGAACGGCTTGCCGAGCTGCCCATTCGCCGACACCACAATCTTCGGTCAGCCACGTATGTAGTGTCGTGGTCTCCCGACCGCGGCACTCGTCCGACCGAAGGTCTCCAGAAACCGTGGACATTAACGATTCGACCCGCGCCTCTTGAGACCTTCGGTCGTCACACGTGGGCGGGTCGGGAGACCCGCTCACAACGCGCTCACCGATTTCGTGCCGGAGGTTGGAAATCTCGTGCGACAACTCGATCGTCCGCCCTGGCGCTTCGCCGAACCAGAACGGAATGTTTGGCGGCGCACCCTGCGCGTCGTTCACAACCACTTCGCCGCCGCGGATGTACCGAATTCTCCACGATGTGTTACCCAGCAAGAACACGTCACCCGGCAAACTCTCGATCGCGAAATCTTCGTCAACAGTGCCAACAAATGTTTTCTCTTGCTCGGTGATTACACGAAACTCGGCGGTTTCGGGGATCGCGCCGCCAGACGTGAGTGCGGCGATTCGCGCGCTGCGACGCGCTCGAATCCGGCCATTGATCTGGTCTCGGTGCAAATACGCGCCGCGCTTCGATCCGCCCGCAACACCTTCGCTAGCCATGGATACAATCGTGTCGAACTCTTTCCGCTCGAGGTTTCGATAAGGCCAAGCTTGGCGAAATTGTTCGAACAGTTCTTCCTCGTCGCATTCACCGCAGGCCGCTTCAGCAATGATTTGTTGAGCGAGAATGTCGAGAGGCTTTTCGGGGATTTCAATGCGATCTAGATCGCCACGTCCGACGGCTCGCACCAAAGCCATGCATTCCAGCAGTTCATCGCGAGTCAATGGAAACAAGCGGCCTTTGGGTGTCGCCCGAAGCGTGTGTCCGCTACGTCCGACGCGTTGCAAAAACGTCGCGATCGCCCGCGGCGATCCAATTTGGCAGACCAGGTCGATGTAGCCGATGTCGATGCCCATTTCGAGTGATGCGGTGGCGACGATCGCCTTTAGCTGGCCGCTCTTGAGTCGCTGCTCGACGTCCAGGCGAATGCTGCGCGACAAACTGCCGTGATGCGCGGCGACGGCTTCTTCGCCCAACAAGTCTCGCAGAGTGTGTGCCATTCGCTCAGCCAGCCGACGTGTGTTGACGAAGATCAGCGTGCTGCGATGACCGTTGACCAACTCAACGATCCGCTCGTAAATCTCGACCCATTGTTCGTTGGAACAGACGGCCGACAACTCGCTGGGCGGAACTTCGATGGAAAGGTCGAGATCGCGGACGTGACCCGCATCGACGATCTGGCAAGGGATGCCGTGTGTGCCACTGGCTCTGCCTGTGTCTTCGTTACCAGGTTTCGACTCAGCACTGGCAGAGCCAGTGGCACACAAGTTCGACCTGGTTTGTTCCCCGACTAAGAAGTTCGCCAACTCTCCGATTGGTTTCTGCGTGGCCGACAAGCCGACTCGTGTTGGTGGCGTTTCGCAAAGATTGTCGAGTCGCGCCAGCGTCAGCGCCAGATGCGAGCCGCGTTTGTCGCGAGCGAGTGCATGAATTTCGTCGACAATGACCGTCTTGACCGTTCGCAATCGTTCGCGGCCTTTTTCGGATGTGATCAAGAGGTACAACGACTCAGGCGTCGTCACCAAAATGTGCGGCGGGCGTCGCAGCATTTTTTGCCGTTCGCCGGACGAAGTATCGCCGGTTCGAAGGGCCACACGAATCGGCGGTGTTTCCATCCCCGCTTGTTCAGCCATTTCGCGAATCTCGGCCAGCGGTTGGCGCAAGTTTCGTTCAATGTCGTTGCTCAACGCCTTGAGCGGCGAGACATAAACAACTTGGATTTCGTCATCAAGGCCGCGATCGATCCATTGTCGAAAAAGTCGATCGACGTAAACGAGAAACGCAGACAGGGTTTTGCCCGACCCCGTCGGTGCAGCGATCAACGTGTGATGGTCCGCCGCGATGTGTGGCCAACCACGCGACTGTGGTTCGGTCGGCGCATCAAAGCGGCCTTGGAACCACTGGCGAATCAACGGATGAAACAGGTCGAGCGACATACGTCCATGATACCGTGCGAGGCGTCACTCGTGGTAGATCGTGCAGTCAGGCAGTGCTTGCATCAGTTTTCTAGCTCCCTCCTTTGTGACCCCTGTGTCAAACAGGCTCAGCGTACAAAGTCTCGGCATGGCAGCAAAATCGGAGAGAGCATCGTCGGTTAGCTGGCCGCCGGTGATCGACAATTCGCGAAGGTGTGGAAAGAGATGAAGAAGTTCAATGTCATCATCCGTGAGTTGCGTGTCTTGAAACGCAAGCGATTCAATTTGATCGGGCCAATCTTCGTAGTGTGCGGAGAGATAGGACAGTAGTTCGTTTTTGCCACCTATAAAATGGATCGCTCTTAAATGATCGAATTGGTGGAATTCTGCGATGGTTTCTTTGGGCAGCGTGCAGTTGATAAACCACAGAGTTGCCGCCAACTTTGGATTGACGGACAAAATGTCCCGCGACTTGACGGTGCTTTCCATGAAGGTCCAAGATGCCTGGGCGCGAGAGTCCCGCCACGAAGTCGCGCGTCGTTGTACGTCACCCTTCGGATCGTAAACATCATCAAACTCAAGCCTCGGCCGCACTTCGACGATTCTCACAAGATCATCGGCGGTGAGCTTGGTGCCGCGGTTGCGAAGGATTTCGAGGCGGGTCAGCATCTGAATGTGCTTGACCGCCTTGCCAGTGATGTTCGTGTGGGAGATGTCGAGTTCGCGAACGTTCGGCAACCACCGCAGACACTTTAGATCTTCATCCTTGATTTGGGTCCTCGATAAGTTGATGGCATGGGCTTGGTCACCCGCAAAGGAAACAATTCCGCCCAGACGTTTGAAGATCACGGCGATTTCGCGATCTTTTATGCGTCGCGGCTTCGCTCGCAGCAACGCTCGCGGCTGCAGGCGATCGAACTCGGCCACGCCATACTCGGTGACGTTGGTTTCTTTCAGATCCAGGTAGTTCAATCGCGGAAGACGTGCCAATTTCAAGAGACCCCTGTCGTCAACGTTTGCCGTTTCGATCAGTAGATCCTCGAGACGGGTCAGGTTGGCGAGACCATCGATCGCCTCGTTGGAAAGCGCGCAGTTTCGCAGGACCAGTATCTGCAGATGTTTGATCGATCGGAGCGATTGGATATCGCCGGCTTTGAGCGTTATGCCGCGGATGGTCACGCCGCGCAGATCAACCAGCGCGGGTAAATGCCTGAGCAACGACGCGTCGAGACTGGCTGGAAACGAGACGCTGGTGACTTGGTTCGCGGAGTCTCGAATGAGAGTCACGCCAGCGTTTTCGAGTGCGGTGATCGCTTCTGATTTTGAAATCGTCTGTCTGTCGGGCGTTTTATTTGATTGGCGGTCTCTATCGCACCTTGTCTTCCAGAGGACGTATCTCTTGAAGAAGACACGTGGAGGGCTTTGGGCGAAGGCGTTTGAACCGATCGCGACCGTCAACACCAGCGCGAGAACACGGGCGTACATCGCACTCTCCTCTCCGACCGCGCGAGATGCAAAGCGTCACGGCTCGGTGTCAAGTTGAAACCGGCGATAGCGCACATTACGCGGGTCCATCGTATGCCCCCAGGTGATTTCTTCGACGGGAATATCGAGCGCGGCGGCGACCTTTTGCCGCTCTTGTGGGCTCGGCGTCCATCGTCCGAGGATGATCGCCTCGACTCGTTCTGCGAGCATGCTGGCCTGCTCGGCGACATCTTCGATGGTCAGTTGCTTTTGTTCGAATAGATATTCAAGTGTTGGCATGTTCTTCTGTGGGACGGATTGCTAATCCGTCCGCTGCGGAGTTTCATTGCGGACGGATTGGCAATCCGTCCTACACGGTTAACTAAAGACTTCGACCAGTTCGTCGAAGGTCAAGCCGCGATCATCCATCCAATCAACAATTGGCCGAATATTACTCATCGCCGTTTGATTCTCCGATCGTACTCACGGAGTAATTTCGCATCCCCGTCCGATTGCAGATGTTCATCACTGTGACCACGTGCTGGAACGGGGTCTTCTTGTCAGCGAAGATGATGACCGGCTGACTTCCGGTCGAGTTCTTTTCAACAGCTTTTTTCATCATCGTCTCAAGTTCGCCAGCCTTAATCACTTCTTGATCGATGCAAAACGCGCCTTTAGGACCGATCGTGATAATGATTTCTTCCGGCGTCACGGTCAACGGGATCGCCGCGGACGCCGGCGGTAAAGTGACCTCGATTTCGCGCTCTTCCATCGCCTCATTCATTCGTTTCAATCGCTCGAATAGATTTGCAACTTGCAATTCCAACTCCTCGGCATAAACAGCCGGGTCCTTGTGCTTTGCCTGTTTTAGTTCTTTGACGCGAACGACGGCGAACATGGACGATTCAACGGTGCTGGCTCCCGGACCCGAACTTGACTTGCGACCGACTCCGCTCACCACGATGTGGGCCTGATCCAGTCGCTTGGCCAGCTTTTGCAACTTACGGTCGTCTCCGAGTTCGAGAAGCCAGGTCGTATTGCCCACATCCAACAGGGCCACGGGCGCAGAATCAATGTTCAGCGGCGGCAAAACTGTCAACCAGCCACGTAGTTGCAGTTCGAACGACCGCTTACTTTGCAACTTCAATCGAGCATCGGTCGCGGACAAGTCTGTCCATGTGCTGTCCACTTTGAATTTGATTTGGCCAGCGACAGACTTTGGTTCAGGTTGCTGCGCGGCGAGCAATTGCACCATGCTGACGAAAAGAGCAACCACAACGCAGAGTAATCTCTGAAACATGCGTGCATCTCCAAACTAAACTCGGTGTGATAATCACTCAATAGTTTAGACTGAAGTCGGTTGGGCGCGAACCTTTGTCAACGAATGCTTGAAACCAGAATGGCGAGAATCGACAGCTAATCCACAAGGTCGAGGCCATTGTTTTCGTGCACCGCGCCGAGGGCGTAGCATGACAGTTGTTTGCGATAGTACCGGTTGCCGTGTTCGTTCGTGCCATAGGTGACAGAGAAATCGACAATCACCCGCATCTGCCGTTTGTCCAGGCATACGGGATTGAATGTATCCTTGCTCGTGAATGTTGCCTGGCAACGCGTCATGTTGGGGTCGTTTGGGAACTCGATCCGTGCCGTGGGTGAATCCAGACTCTTGACGGTGTGTGTCTTGCCTTCCGTCCATTCGTTGACCGTGATGCCGTGGACGTGCAATTCGTTGTAGCGACCGGGCTCAAGTTGTGTGACCACGACGCGAACGTGATTCGGCCCTTCGTATCGCCGCTTGAACGTGTGAAAGACCTGGCCGTAGTTGTTCACGTCGGCTTTGCCATGTTCGACATCGGGCAGCGATACCTCGACCGTCAACCCTTGCTTTTTCAACTCGTCCTGATCGACGACGCCATAGCGGATGCGCCATGTTTCTTGGTAGTCGTCAACGTAAACGCAGCCTGCCAACGGAAGAACAGCACATGCCAAAATAAGCCAACAGATTCTCATCGATTCGCCCCGATTGAGTGAATTGTTTGAAAAAGTCTAAAACGAGTCACTCAAGCATACGTCGCAAATTCGTGTCCGTTCGTCGACATTCAGTTTCTACAGGTCGTCGTTTTGCAGACGAACAGTTTGGTCGGAGTCCGCATCGACAGTGCCTTTGCCGGGACCGAACTCTTGTTCGACCGCGTAGCAACTGACCAAATGGCCGTCAAGGTCGAGTTGCCTGGGCGGTTCTTGATTGCAATGGCCCATCGCCAACGGACAACGCGGATGGAATCGACAGCCAGACGGCGGATGAATCGGGCTGGGAACATCGCCTTCAAGGACGATCCGTTCTTTTTTTTCCGAGGGGCTATTCAGCGGAATCGACGACAGCAGAGCCTTGGTATACGGGTGCAGCGGATTTTCGTACAACTGCTCGCTGGTCGTCATCTCGACAATTTCGCCGAGGTACATCACTGCCACTCGGTCGGAAATATATTCCACGACGGACAAATCGTGCGAAATAAAAAGATAGGTGAGCTGGAATTCATCTTTCAATTCGTTCAACAAATTGATGATCTGCGACTGGATCGAAACGTCGAGCGCCGACACCGGTTCGTCCAACACGATAAATCGCGGGTTCAAAATCAACGCTCGTGCGACGCTGATGCGCTGGCGTTGGCCGCCAGAGAATTCGTGTGGGTAACGATTGATGTACGTCGGATCGAGGCCGACTTTTTCGAGCACGTCTTGGACGCGAGCAAGTCGCTCTTCGCGCGTGCCGAGGTTGTGCACGACCAGCCCTTCCTCGACGATGTCTCGAATCGTCATGCGGGGATTCAGAGAACTGTAAGGGTCCTGAAAGACGATTTGCATTTCTCGACGTAGATTGCGCAGTTCGCTGCCCTTGACGTCGGTGACGTCGCGACCGTCGAAACGAATCTGTCCCGCGTCCGGTTCATAGAGTCGCAGCAATGTTCGTCCCGCCGTCGTTTTTCCGCAGCCGCTTTCGCCGACCAGGCCAAGCGTCTCGCCCTCATTGATTTGAAACGAAATGCCATCGACTGCCTTGACATGCCCCGTGACTCGCTGCATCAATCCGCGATGAATCGGGAAGTGCTTTTTCAGATCGGTCACTTCCAACAGCAGCTCACTCATGCGTTGATCTCGTCGGCAAAATGGCAGCGAACGAGTCCTGACGCGGTCTCGGCCAACTCCGCTTCTTCGTTGCGGCATCGGACTTCGGCATGCGGGCAACGTGGATGAAACTTGCAGCCGGCTGGGAACTCGAGCGGGCTGGGAACCATGCCTTCGATCGTATGCAACGGCTGGTCGCGCCGCATGCCGGGCATCGGCCGCGACGCAAACAGACCGTGCGTGTAGGGATGGCGCGGCCGGTCGAACAGTCGCTCGACGGGTGCTTGCTCAACCACCTTCGACGCGTACATCACGACCACCTCGTCGGCCATCTCGGCGATAACACCCAAGTCATGCGTAATGATCAGAATTGACATGCCATTGTCGGCCTGCAATTGCCGGAGCAAATCTAGAATCTGTGCTTGGACGGTGACATCCAGCGCCGTGGTTGGCTCGTCCGCGATCAGCAACGTCGGATTGCAGGCCAGTGCCATGGCGATCATCACACGCTGCCGCATCCCACCGGAAAATTGATGTGGATACTCATGGATTCGCTGTGCGGGATCGGGGATTCTTACCTTTGCCAGAGCCTCAATCGCGACGTCGCGAGCTTCCGGTTTTGTGACGTCTTGGTGCAACAACACGGCTTCAGCAATCTGATCGCCGATGGTGAAGACGGGATTGAGCGACGTCATCGGCTCTTGAAAAATCATCGAGATCTTTCCGCCACGAAACGCACGCATCTCGGACTCGGGCAGCGAAGTCAACTCGATGGCTGCCCGATCCTCGTGAAAGGTGATGGAACCGTCGACGATTCGTCCGCGCGATCCGATGAGTCCCATCACGGACAGCACCGTCACCGATTTGCCACAACCCGATTCGCCGACGAGTCCCAGTGTTTTGCCTTTCGGAATCGAAATCGATACATCGTCAACCGCTTTAACAATGCCTTCGTCCGTGAAGAACTGCGTGCAGAGACTCTTGATTTCAACAATCGAATCGGCCATAGCGAGATCGTAGCATAAGCGTCCCCGTTTGTGCACAACTGTGTCAGACTTCCGAAGTCTCGGAGACTTCGGAAGTCTCGTCGAGATCAACAAACGGACAGGCGGCGAAATGTCCCGCACTGGCTTCGTGTAACTGCGGCACATCCGACGAACATTCTTCTTTCGCAATTGGACACCGTGGATGAAAACTACAACCCTTTGGCTTGTTTGACGGTGATGGAATTTCGCCGATCAGTTGAGTGCGATCCGTGCGATCTCCAGACGGGTCTGGATGGGGAACTGCCGATAGCAGCGCCTTGGTATAAGGATGCATTGGATTTCGATACACGCTCTCTGAGTCACTGATTTCGACCATGTCACCCAGGTACATCACGGCGATCCGGTCGCTGATGTGATAGACGACCGAGAGATCGTGTGCGACGAACAAGTACGTTAGTTTGAATTCGTCCTGCAAATCTTGCATCAAATTGATCACCTGGCTTTGCACCGAGACGTCCAGCGCCGAGACCGGCTCATCGGCCACGATCAGTTTAGGACGCACGGCCAAGGCCCGCGCGATCCCGATACGTTGCCGCTGGCCGCCGGAAAACTCGTGAGGGTATCGCTGGGCGTATTCTGGTTGCAGGCCGACTTTTCCGAGCAATTCGTCGACCATGTCTCGGCGCTCGGTTTTCGTCGATTGCTTGTGAATGACAATCGGGCGTTCGATGATTTCGCGCACGGTCATCCGCGGGTTCAGCGACGAAAACGGGTCCTGGAATATCATTTGAATCTCGCCGCGATAAGGTCGCATTTGGCGATTGTTCATTTCCAGCAGATTCACGGGACCGGCCGACGAATGAAAAATGATTTCACCTTCTTCAACAATGCTGGGGACGGTCGGTTTGAGAATGTTGCTGATCGCTTTGGCAATCGTTGTTTTGCCGCAGCCTGATTCGCCGACCAGGCCCAGTGTTTCGCCTTCGTGCAAGGTGAACGAAACACCGTCGACGGCGCGGATCTCGCCCACCTTGTGTCGCAAAACGCCACCCCAGATCGGATATCGGATCTTGAGATCTTTGACTTCCAACAACGGCTTTTTCTTCTGCGGCCGCTTTTGCGGGTTGGGTTTCGATTTGTTCTTTTTTCGTTTTGACATTCTTCTTCGTGAGCCGAACGCGATAGCGTCGGGTTGGGTGACGTGTTTCTGGTGCGGACGCCCGCGGCTAGCGCCGTCGGCTCATTACTCCACCTGGTGGCAGCGGACGAAATGATCATCGCTAATCTTGTGCAACACGGGCTCTTCTTCGCGGCAGCGGTCACTGACGTGTTCGCAACGAGTGCAGAACTTGCAGCCGCTGGGCATTTCACTGATCGACGGCACGTTACCTGGAATGGCGTACAATCGTTCCTGTCTTTTCTCGGACGTGGCCGGCAACGATGCGATCAGACCTTGGGTGTAGGGATGTGTCGGATTGTTGAAAATATCGTTGATGTTGCCAATCTCTTGAATCTTGCCGCCGTACATCACGATCGCGCGATGGCAGGTTTCGGCAACGACGGCCAAGTCGTGCGTGATCAAAATGATCGACGAGTCGTCTTCTTTTTCCTTCAGTTCGAGCATCAAGTCGAGGATCTGGGCTTGAGTGGTCACGTCAAGCGCCGTCGTCGGTTCGTCGGCGATCAAAATTCTGGGATGACAGATCAAGGCCATCGCGATCATCACGCGTTGCCGCATGCCACCGGAAAACTGATGTGGATACTCCTTCATCCGCTGCGCCGCGTCTGGAATGCCGACCCGTGTCAGCATGTTAACCGCTCGCTCTTGAGCCTGCTCGCGCGTGACATCTTCGTGCGTGAGGATCGTCTCCATGACCTGCATGCCAATGGTGAACACGGGGTTCAGTGCCGTCATCGGTTCCTGGAAAATCATGGCAATCTGGTTGCCTCGTACGCGTCGCATGTCCGACCATGAAAGTTGCAGAAGATCTTCGTCGTTCAGCAGGATTTCGCCCTCAGCGATGTTTCCCGGCGGTTGCGGAATCAGCCGCATGATCGAAAGTGCCGTCACCGATTTTCCTGAACCCGATTCGCCGACAATGCCCAGGACTTCACCCGGATAGACATTGAACGTCACGCCGCCGACGGCCGTGGCGTCTTCATCCTCGACGCGAAACGTCACGACCAGATCGCGGACGCTTAAGACGGGTTTTGCAGAGTTTGTGGACATTTATCGGAGACGGCTTACGACTTTCGGATCAAACGCTTCGCGCACCGCTTCGCCGATGAACACGATCAATTGCAACGTGACAAACATCGAGCCCAGCGGGAACACGACCAGGTGCCACATGTCGTCCAAGTTGGACATGTTTTGTTTCGCTTGCCGGACCATTTCACCCCAACTTGGCGTTGGCGGCGGCAGACCATAGCCGAGGAAGTCCAGCGAAACGAGCGCGACGATGGACGACACAATGGCAAACGGCGCGAACGTGATGACGGGTGTCAACGCGTTGGGCAAAATGTGTCGAATCATGATCGACAAGTTCCCCTCGCCATTGGCGATGGCGGCGGCGACATAGTCTTTAGCCTTTTCGCGGTAGAACTCGCCACGAATGTAATACGTGATTGCCATCCAGCCGAAACTCGCCAGGACGCAGACCAGCATCGTAAAGCTTTTGCCGATAAGCGCTCCAATGATGATGATGGTGTACAAGAACGGCACGGCTCCCCAGATTTCAACGAAACGCTGGCCCACAATATCGACCCAGCGGCCGAAGTAACCGAGAACCGCGCCGACGAAAATTCCGATCGTGTACGAAATGCCGACGACGATCAGAGCAAAATTCATCGAGACGCGAAAACCGTAGGCCAGCCGCGTTAAGACATCGCGAGCGCCGGTGTCGGTTCCGAGCCAATGGGCACTGGACGGCGGATGCGGGGGGGATCCTTCCAAATCCAGAAACGATTCGCTGTGGTGATACGGCATCGGCGGTAGGAGCACCCAGTTTCCATTGGATTGTTCAGCAAATTGTTCTTTTAGCTTTCGATAATCGGCTTCGCCTTGCCGCGGCCGGCCTTGGTCGTCAAGTTGGTTGAAAACTTCGGACAGATGAATGGACCGGCCGCCAATGCCAAACGCGTCGTCCAGGTAGTTTTTGAGCGCGGGAAAGTAGTAACGCCCCTCGTAACGGACGATCAGCGCACGGTCGTTCACCAAAAACGGCAAAAAGAATGTCAACAGATACGCGCTGGCGAGCAACAAGAAACTATAGTATCCCCGCTTCATCCGGCGAAACCGGCGAAGTCTCATTTGCAGCGGTGATAGGGATTTCGTTTCAGCCATTTCTTTGCAGCGTTTATTCAAATCGGATGCGTGGATCGATCAATGCGTACAGGAAATCGGAAATGATGTTTCCGATCAAAATCAGAAAGGTGTTAATGCAAAGCACGCCCATTACAACCGGATAGTCCGTTTCAATGATCGCCGTGAAGCCGAGATAGCCGATACCGTCGATATTGAACACGACTTCGATCAAATACGATCCAGCCATCAGCACGCTCAGCGCATGTCCCAGTCCGGTGGCAAGCGGAATTAACGAATTGCGCAGCGTGTGCAGTAAGATAACCCGCGCAGGCGAAATCCCCTTGGCGAACGCAGTGCGCACGTAGTCCTGCCCAAGATTCTCCATCAACGAGTTCTTGGTCAGAATTGTCAGCGACGCGAAACTGCCCATCATGTAACAAATCACCGGCAGCAACATGTGATAGGCGCGATCAATCGATCGGGATGTCCACGACATACGATCCCATTCGAGTAGGCCAAAATCATCTTCCACTTCGTCTTCGTCTTCGAGCCAGCGCACAACCGACGGCAAGTCGTCGTACGACGAGGTCTTGATGTCGCCCAGCGGCATCCAGTCAACGACCCGTCCGCTGGCCAACGCGACAAGCAACAGCGCGCCCAGCGCCCATCCTGGTATGGAGTAACCGACGAAAACAATTGCCGAGGTCGTGAAGTCGAACGCGGTGCCGTGTTTTAACGCCTTGAGGATTCCCAGTGGAACTGAAATCAAATAGGCGAGCAGGAAACCCGTCAATCCAAACGTCAGGCTGATCGGAATGCGGCGGGCAATTTTTTCGAGAACGGGTTCCTTGGTTTTGTTCGATTCGCCCAGGTTCAACATGCAGACATCTTTGAGCCACAGGAAATAGGCGACATATCCGGGTTTGTCGAGATGATATTGAGCTTTGAGTTGCTCAAGTTGGTCGTCGGTCAGTTCGACGTTCGAGCCGTTCGTGCCACCGCTGCCTCCGGCCGCTTCGCCCGCGCCGGTCGCTTGGCGCAGCAGCATCAATTCACGTTCCAGCGGGCCGCCCGGAACGAAACGCGTAATGGTAAACGCGATCACCGTGACGCCAATGAACGTGGGGATCATCAACAACAGGCGTCGAATGAAATAGGCTGTCATAACCGCCGTGTTACTTGGAGGACGAGATGGTGTTCAACGGTCCGTCGTTGATTGAATAGAAAAGTGTAGCCGCACTCGCCAAGAGTGCGGTCGTCCGCGTTCTGGCGAACGCAGCTACATTGTATGTCTACCAAGGCTTGATTTCTTCTTCGGGGATGTCAAGTTTGTCACCGCTCTTTTTGGCCGCCTTGAGTGCCTTGTCCTTTTCCGGATCGATCCACCACAGGGCAAATGCGTCGTCCCATTCATGGAACTTCAACAACACCGTGTCGGGCATGCCGAATTTGTTCCAGTAAACAATGCGTTCGTTGGGCGAGTACCAGTCGAGCATATAGCCGTGAGTATTAAACAACTCGGCATCCAGTTGTTTCAACAGTTCGACCCGTTTGTCGTAATCAAATTCTGCTTCATATTCCTCGATGATTTTGTCGATGGCCTCGCTTTGATAGCCGGGAATGTTGTTGCTGCCTTTTTCCTCGGACAGCGTGCTGTGGTAATTGGTCCTCGGATTGGGGAACAGAATCGCGCCCCATGCCGCCGACGTGATTTGAAATTTTCGATCCTGCATGTTGGCCCAAGCCGTTTGCGGGTCCATTAATTCCAGAGTAATTTCCACGCCAGCCTGTTCGCATGCTTCTTTGAGCACGGCCAGATACTTTTCAAAAAACTGGCTGCGATAAGTCAGTTTAAAGGTCAGGCGATTGCCGTCTTTGATTCGGATTCCGTCCCCACCGCGCTCCGTCCAGCCCGCTTCGTCAAGCAATTTCGCGGCGGCTTGCGGATCGTATTCGACGAGTTCGTTGTCGTGATTCTCGGCATCACTTCCGGGAAAGTATGATTTCAATGGGGTGTATTCGTTGTAGGCGAATTTCTCGATCATCGTCTTGCGGTCATAAAGATGAGCGATCGCCTTGCGGATTCGGATGTCGTCCAGCGGCGGGCGTCGCATGTTGAACACCGGACCCTGGAACCCCTTGGGATACTTGGTGTAGACCTTTTGCCGAATCAAGTGGCCCTTTTTCAACGCCTCACTTTCGCCCAAATCCTCGACCCACCACTTGGCGGTGTAAACGGCATAGAAATCCAATTCGCCTTTCAACGCTTTTTCAAATGCCAGCCGGTTCTCGCGGATCACGACGAAGCGAATCTTGTCGATATTGTAGAGGCCCGTGTTTGCGGGATCGTTTTTGGCCCAATAATCCTTGCGGCGGGTGATCGTGACCGATTCGTCCTTTTTGACGTCTTCCGAATGCACGGTGTAAGGACCGGTCACGGCGGTGTATTTGAAATTGTATTCGTCCAGGTATTGTTTGCCGGTCAGTTTTCCAATCTCGTGGGCCGGCAAAAGGATCATGCCGGACATCGTGATAAAGTTGCGCCAGTCTTTTCCCTTACATTTGACCTCGACAATGTACTTGGATTTGGCGACGGGCTCTTCCATTTTGTCGCAGATCGACGCCTTACTCATTGGATCGAGCAGCGTGTCGTCGTTGATCAGCCGATAGGTTGCAATGACGTCATCCGCCACAACCGGCTTGCCGTCGGACCAGTGCGCTTTAGGATTGATCCGGAACGTAAACTTCATCTTGTCTTCGGAAATCTTCCAGTGACTCGCCAAACCTGGCATGAAATTCAGGTTACGCGGATCGATGCCCAACAGCGATTCGTACATCAGGTCACGCACGAGATAATTGAACTGCGTGTTTGACTTGGTGCCGTACATCCGCAAGTTGTCGGGCCAAGTCAAAATGTGCGACAGCATCGCGCCGCCTTTGACCGCCCTGGGATCGCCAATCGGTTCCGTCTCGGCGGTTTCCCAACCTTCGCCCGTGAAGCCGGGTCCGCCGTCTTCGGCCGAAACGCTGGGATCGCCGTCGGGGAATTCGACTTTCACATCACCTTCGCCACCGTTTCCTTTTCCATTGGAACCATTGGTCGTAGGGCCCGGCGAGCCCGAACAGCCCATAACAAACAGCGTGATCGCTAGCAGCCAAACGGCGGACAATGAACGATTCATGGTGAAGACCTTTTAAGGTGAGAGTAATCCGTCAGTGAGGAATCGTGCATGCACCACGATTGATCTGAACAAACTCCATTGTAGTAAAGGTATGCTACAAATTGAGTTGCGTCGGGTCAAGCGAATCCTGTTGAGCATCCATTTTGTGGATCGTTCCGTTGGCTCTCGACTCGGTGAGACTTTCAATCGATCAGCTAGCGGGCCGATGAGAAGTTGGGCCGCCAGAGGATTGAGAACCCATGTTGACCTGTTTTCCCAAAAACGTGTACCCTCCCCCACTATTTTAGATTCGCCGCGCGGAACTCGTTGAGTCGCCAAACTCATGTTTGGCCAACCGCCGTGGCTGTAAAAACCAGGTGTCCTCAAGGATGAGGAATATCATGAGACACTTACTCAAGGATGGTTCGACGGTCGCCCGATTCATGGTGATCGTCGGCGCTCTGACGCTTGTTACAAGTCCGCTGCTGGTCTCTCAACAGGCGACCGCTCAAGAAGCGGAATGGATTTGGTCGCCGGACCACGACAAGAACGATGTCCCCTCGGGCGATTGCTACTTTCGCAAGTCGTTCAACATCAATTCGCCGGAGCGCGGTGAAATTCGAATTGCCGCGGACGACGCCTACGAATTGTATTTCAACGGCAAACGCATTGGCACGGGCAGTTCGGCTCGCAACCTGGATCGCTATGACCTCCGATCGCATTTGCGCCGTGGACGAAACATTGTCGCGGTCAAAGTTTCCAACCAGCGCGGTTCGACCGCGGCGTTGGCCGCACGGGTCCAAGTCAAAGAGCGGGGCCGCGGTTGGTCCAACTTTTCGACCGACGAATCCTGGCGAACGGCGATCAGCACTTTTCCGTTGTGGAGTTTGCCTGTTTATAACGACCGAGGTTGGCAGCGGGCGCAGAGTTTTGGCCCGCTTGGCAGCACCGAGCCGTGGGATCGACGCAAAGAAGTCGCCGTGACACAACAACAAAGTCATGAGCGTTTTCGCATCTCCAGTGAATTCCGCGTCCAGCGCGTGCTGGGAGACGACGACATTAAGTCCGTGATCGCGATGACGTTCAACGAGTTTGGCCAAATCCTGGCCTCCCAGGAAGACGGCCCATTGATGCTGATCACAGACGCCAATCGTGACGGTGCCCCTGACAAAGTTCAGACTTATTGTGAAGAAGTAAAAAGCTGTCAGGGCATCTTGGCACTCAACGGAGATGTCTATGTCACGGCCGGTGGCCCAGAGGGAAACGCCCTCTACAAATTGACCGACAAAGATCGCGACGGTAAAGCCGAACTGGTCGAGGCGCTGGTCAAATTCAAAGGTCCGCCCGGAGAACACGGCCCGCACGGATTGACGCTCGGACCTGACGGCAAAATCTATGTCGTCATCGGCAACCATTCTGGAGTCGATGGCGAGTTCGCTGAATCGAGCCCACACAAGAACTATTACTCGGGCGACCTGGTTCCCCGTTATGAGGATCCCGGTGGACATGCCGTGGGAGTCAAAGTCCCCGGCGGCACGGTCGTTCGCACTGATCTGAAGGGTGAGAAAGTCGAACTCGTCGCCGGCGGACTGCGGAATGCCTACGATCTGGCCTTCAACGAACATGGCGACTTGTTCGTCCACGACAGCGACATGGAATCGGACATTGGCACTTCCTGGTATCGTCCGACGCAGGTTTATGAAGTCATTCCAGGCGGTGACTACGGTTGGCGCAGCGGCTGGTCAAAGTGGTCCGACTATTTCGTCGATACATTGCCAGCTATCGTTGATTCCGGACGCGGGTCACCCACCGGGGCGGTGACTTACAACCACGTCATGTTCCCCAAACGCTTTCATGGCGCGCTGTTTTTGGGCGACTGGTCGGAAGGCCGCATTATCGTCGTCATGATGAAGCGGTCGGGCGGCAAATATTTGTACAACTCCGAAGTGTTCGTCGAAGGCCAGCCGTTGAACGTCACCGATTTGGAAGTTGGCCCGAACGGATCGCTTTACTTCACCACCGGCGGCCGCGGAACGGGCGGCGGCATTTTCAAAATCTCTTGGACTGGCAAAGTCCCTCCCGGCATCCGAAATTTCGGCGAAGGCATCACGCGCGTGATTCGCCAGCCCCAATTCAATAGCGCTTGGGCCCGGCAAGAGATTGCTCGGTCGAAATTGAAGATCGGCGACGATTGGCAGCGGCTGGTCAGCGGTGTCGCGTTGACGGCTGCGAATCCACCGCAATATCGTACGCGTGCCTTGGACGTCATGCAGTTGTACGGTCCACTGCCGACTTCGGAATTGTTAGTGACCTTGTCCACGGACCAGAACGAAGAAGTTCGCGCCAAAGCCACTGAACTGATGGGACTCAATGCCGACGACGCCACGCGCGAAGCGTTGATCGATCTGTTGCAAGACCCCGATCGCATCGTGCGCCGCAAGAGCTGTGAAGCACTGGTGCGCGCCGAACAAACTGCGCCTGCGACGCGGTTGTTGTCGCTGCTGACGTCGGAAAGCCGCTTCGAGTCCTATGCGGCGCGCCGTTTGTTGGAGCGAGTTCCGAGTGAAAGCTGGCGGAACATGATCCTGACCACCGGCGACCACCGACTGTTTATTCAAGGTGCGCTGGCGTTGATGATCGCCGAGCCGACAAAGGAAAACGCCATCGCGGTCATCTCACGAATGAGCACGTTGTTGGAAGGATTTGTCAGCGATCACAATTTTATCGATCTGTTGCGCGTCGCACATGTGACGATTCAACGCGGCAAACTGAAACCCGATGACACTCCCGTGTTCCGATTGCAAGTGGCCGAAGAGTTTCCTTCGGGCAACTCCCGAATGAATCGCCAACTCGCTCCGTTGCTCGCATTTTTCAAAGTCGGCGAAATCACCGACCGTTATCTGGCGTTCGTGCAATCGCAGGATGTCCCGGACGTCGACAAGTTGCACGTCGCCGTGTACTTGCGTTTTGTGGCCGATGGCTGGACGACCGACCAACGCTTGGAGATGTTGCGTTTTTATTCCAAGGCGATCGAGTGGGAAGGCGGTGGCAGTTACGAGCATTATGTGATGAACGCGTCACGAGATTTTGCCAAGTCGATCGATCCCGAGGACGCAATGCTTGTGATCGAAGACGGAGCCCGCTGGCCGCATGCCGCGGTCGGTGCGCTTTACAAGTTGCCGAAATTGGTTGACGAGAAGACCTTGGCCACGGTCAAGCGGCTGGAAGACGAACTCGAAGGCCGCGAAGACGACGCGGCGAGACAATTCAAAATTGGTTTGGTTGCCATCCTGGCTCGCAGCGGCGATGACGCGTCGCTGGAACACTTGCGCGACGTGTGGCTGCGCGACCCGGAACGCCGTGAGATCATCGCTATGGGTCTGGCCCAATCGCCCGGAGGTGAAAACTGGGATTACCTGCTACACAGCCTGGCCATCGTCGACAAAGAGGCCGCCCGCGAAGTGATGAAGAAGCTCGTAACCGTCAATTTCCGGCCTGACGAAGCGGAGTTCTATCGCCACGTGATCATGAAAGGCCTGGCGCTGGAAGACAAAGGTGCGGACCTTTCCATCGAACTGTTGAAGCACTGGACTGGCGAAGACGTCTCCGCGGAAGACGCCGAATGGAAGACCGCCATCGCTGATTGGCAAAAGTGGTATCGCCAGAAGTTTCCCAATGGCGCGGACCCGGTGTTGCCAGTCGAAGACGAAAACAGCATCTATAAGTTTGACGAATTGTTGGAGTACTTGTCAGGCGAAGATGGCTCTCTCGGCAACGTCGACAAGGGTAAACTGGTCTTCACCAAAGGCCAGTGCGCCAAGTGCCATCGTCACGGCGGTGCTGGCGAAATCATGGGCCCCGATCTTACTTCGTTGGCCAAACGCTTCACGCGCAAAGAAGTCCTGCAATCGATCCTCTTCCCGTCGCACATTATTTCGGATCAGTACGCTGCTAAGTCGATTCTTACGGTCGACGGCAAGCAGTACACGGGCATTGTCGCTCCCGGCGCTGCGGGCGAAATTGTCATCCTGCAATCCAACGGCAAGAAGAAGCCAATCTCGGAGGACGACGTGGACGAGACGGTCATCAGCAAAAAGTCAGCGATGCCGGACAACCTGCTGAACGAACTGTCACTCGAAGAGATCGCCGACCTCTTCGCCTTCCTGGGCGTCGCACCGCCGCCCGACCTGGCGAAGAAGCCTTCTGGTACTCGCATTAAGTAGTTTGAGTCGCACAGAACGGCCGGTTGTATTTCTGCTTGACACATCCAAGAATACGTGGCATGCAAGCCACGGCAACAAACCACCCAATCAACCGCTTTCAATGGTTTGTCATTCTAGTCTTGGTTGGCATTTGTACGATCCCGCTGGGTCTCTTGTGCCGTTACTCAACGGTAGAGGTTTTACACGAGGACTACAAAACTCCGATTGACACGTTGGAATCTGTTCTCGAGATCGTGGTAAATCCCTATTCAAGTTTTTGGCGCAAAATTGAGTCCGGGGAAGTTGACATCCCGGGCATTCGTTTTGTCAAGAAGTTTTCCGAGGCTACTAATCCCAACCAGACGCTGCAATGGCCGCAGATTGAGCAGAGCAATTGAAATCCGTTGAGTCGCCATCGCAGTTGCTTGATGGTTGATCAGCAGGGCGCGAATGATACACATGCATTCTCAGGACGAAGTCGCCTGCATGAGTGCCCTCATGTAACCGAACGCATACAATCGTCCAAGCATCGTATATCCTGGTTCGCCGCTCTCTTCGCCGACCAGTTGCGGCACGTGATCGGGTCGAATCGGGCCGTCGAAGCCGATTTCTCGATACGCTCGCATGGCCGCCACCATGTCCGTCTTGCCGTTGTCATGGAATGTCTCGACAAACTTTTGGCGCGTTCCTTTGACGTCGCGGAAGTGGACGTAGTTGATGTGTGGCCCAAGACGCTGGATGGCGTCGGGAATGTCAGCGCCGATTTCGGCAAACGTGCCCTGGCAAAAGCAGATGCCGTTGCTTTTGCTGGGCATGATATTGACCAACCGCTGGAACGACTCGACGTTGTTCATGATGCGGGCGCGGCCAAGCAACTCGTCCAACGGCGGGTCGTCCGGGTGCATGGCGAGGCGAATGTCGCATTGCTCGGCCACCGGAACGATTTTTTGCAAAAAATGTTCGAGGTTCGCCCACAGTTGATCGGCACGGATCGATTGCTCTTCGACGCGCGTTCCGGTCATCGAATCGGTGTCGACGTTCTCGAGCGAAACGGCCTCGTTGACCTTGTCGATATCAAACGCGGTGACGAGCGCTCCGCCGCGCTGTGGTTCATCGAGCGACGTGCGGACCCAGTCCGTGCCGGCCATGAAGTTGTAGCACAGGATCGGAATCTCGGCTCGCTGCATGTTGCGCAACAGGGCGGACATCTCTTCGATCTCAGCGTCGCGCCGGTCGTTGCCCAAAATAATATTCTCGATCGGAAGAAAGCCTTCGATCACACTGACTCGCAGGCCAAATCGTTCGACATGACGCTGGACTTCTTCCAGTGGCTCTAATCCCGGACCGTCGTAACGAGTGACCACGTCCGTGACACCGCATTGGCTGGCAAGCCGCAAGTTTTCATCGGTCATGGGATTGATAACGGAAGCAAGTCGCATGTTGGTCTCCAGTAGGACGGATTGCCAATCCGTCCGCTAAATCGTCTCGGACGGATTGGCAATCCGTCCTACTGTCGAGGTAGCGCAATTCACAGGCCAGACCAGTATACTTGATCCACCATGCCCAAGTTGATTGAAAACGCGCACGAGTTCGCCGACCGAATCGCCATCGTCGATGCGGGAGCGGAGTATTCCTACGGTGATCTCTTAAACGCGTCCCAGCAACTTGCCACTGAGTTACTTGACGGCAGAAACGACTTGAATGAGGCCCGAATCGCGTTCCTGGTTCCGCCGGGGTTCCAGTACGTGGTCACGCAATGGGCGATTTGGCAGGCAGGCGGAGTTGCCGTGCCGCTGGCGTTGATGCACCCGCCGGCGGAACTTGAGTATGTTTTGGACGATACGCAAGCCGAGACGGTTGCGGTCACAGATGATCTGCACGGGCGGATCGAAGCAATCACCGCGAACCGGAAAATGCGAGTTGTGAGGCTAAAAGAAAAACATCCGTGGGACGGCGCTGCCATCCGTGGGCAATCACTTGACGACGCGCGCCGTGCCATGATCGTCTACACCAGCGGCACGACGAGCAAACCCAAAGGAGTCGTGACCACACACGCCAACACGCAGGCCCAAGTCGACGCCCTGGTCGACGCGTGGCAATGGACAGCCGACGACCACATCCTACACGTCCTGCCCCTGCACCACGTTCACGGCATCATCAACGTCCTCTCGTGCGCGATGTCCGTCGGCGCGAAGTGCGAGTTTTTGCACCCGTTCGACGTCGACAAGGTCTGGCAGCGATTTGCCGACGGCGGTTTAACGTTGTTCATGGCCGTGCCGACGATCTATGCGAGACTGATCGCCGCCTGGGACAAGATGCCGCCGGAGCAACAGAAAGGATGTTCGGACGGTTGTCGGCGGATGCGGCTGATGGTTTCGGGTTCGGCGGCACTTCCCGTTTCGACGCTGGAAAAGTGGAAGTCGATCACTGGCCACGTGTTGCTCGAGCGTTATGGCATGACCGAGATCGGCATGGCACTTTCTAATTCCTACGAAGGCCGGCGAGTGCCAGGCCACGTCGGCCGCCCGCTGTCGAACATCGAAGTTCGCCGCGTCGACGAGTCGGGCAACGTGCTCGAAAACGATGAAGTCGCCGGCGAGATCGAAGTCCGCGGCCCAACAGTGTTCAAAGAGTATTGGCGAAAACCCGATGCCACCCGCGAGGCATTTCGCGACGGCTGGTTTCGAACGGGCGACGTGGCAGTTGTCGAGAACGGCGTCTACCGAATCCTCGGCCGCAACAGCGTCGACATCATCAAGACAGGCGGCTACAAAGTCTCCGCGCTGGAAATCGAAGAAGTCCTGCGAACGCACGACGCGATCAACGAATGTGCCGTTGTCGGCATCGAAGACGAAGAGTGGGGCGAACGAGTCTGCGCATGCGTGGTTTGCTGCGAAGGCGCGAAGTTGAAACTCGAATC
This sequence comes from uncultured Pirellulaceae bacterium, assembly GCA_964343305.1. GTDB lineage: Bacteria > Planctomycetota > Planctomycetia > Pirellulales > Pirellulaceae > CAYFJO01. Next base: position 30,808 of record CAYFJO010000002.1, read on the forward strand.
ACTTCGCGATTGGGCGAAAGAGTTGTTGGCGCAATACAAAGTGCCGTCGCGGCTCCTGGTCGTCAATGAACTACCGCGTAACGCGATGGGAAAAGTCCAAAAACCAGGTGTTACGAAACTCTTTGAATCAGAAAACAAATGACGATGTCGAATGAACTGTGTTTCAAAACTGCGACTGCAATGAGCCAACTCATTCGCGCCAAAGAAATCTCAGCGCGAGAGTTGGTTCAAGCTCATCTTGACCAGATTGATCGCGTGAATCCGAAGGTCAACGCGATCGTAACCTACTTGCCCGACCAAGCGATCGCGAAGGCGGCGGAAGCGGATGAACGGCTCGCGCGCGGTGAAGACATTGGTCCGTTGCATGGACTGCCGATTGCTCACAAAGATCTGGTCAACACCAAAGGCATTCGCACGACGTATGGTTCGCCGATTTACAAAGACTTTGTGCCGAGCGAGGATGCGTTGATCGTCGAACGTCTGAAGAGTGCCGGCGCGATTACGCTTGGAAAGACGAACACTCCGGAATTTGGCGCGGGCTCGCAGACTTACAACGAAGTGTTTGGGGAAACGCCAAACCCATACGATGTGACGAAGACGTGTGGCGGCAGCAGCGGCGGTGCCGCGGTTGCGCTCGCTTGCGGAATGATTCCGATTGCCGACGGTAGTGATACGGGCGGGTCGCTGCGCAATCCGGCGAACTTTTGTAATGTTGTTGGCTTTCGTCCGTCTCCAGGGCGTGTGCCGATGTGGCCACAGGAAACCGGCTGGTTCACGATTTCGGTGCAAGGGCCGATGGCGCGGACGGTGCAAGACGCCGCGCTGATGTTGACGGCCATTGCGGGTCCCGATCCGCGTTCGCCGATTGCGATCACTGAGCCGCCAGAGAAATTCGCCGCGCCGCTGGAGCGTGATTTTCGTGGCGTGCGGATTGCTTGGAGTTGCGACTTTGGCGAATTGCCGGTTTCGCCAGACACGGTTGATGTGCTCAATAGCCAGCGTGGCGCGTTCGAATCGATCGACTGTACGATCGTGGACGCAGCGCCCGATTGGAGCGACGCCGATGCAATCTTTAAAGCATGGCGTGCGTGGCGGTTTGAATTGAAATTCGCTGAGTTGCTCAAAACGGACCGTGATCGCTTGAAGGACACGATTGTCTGGAACGCCGAAGAAGGTCAAAAGATAACTGGCCCGGAGTTGTCGCGGCTGGAGCAAAAACGCACGCAACTCTATCACCGCGTGCGAGAATTCATGGAGACATACGAATACTTGATCCTGCCAGTCAGTCAAGTGCCACCGTTCGACATCAAGACGCGGTACATCGATGAAATCAACGGCGAAAAGATGGCCACGTACATCGACTGGATGAAATCGTGTTATTATGTGACCGTTACCGGTTTGCCGGCGATTAGTGTGCCGTGTGGATTTACGCCGGATGGGTTGCCTATCGGAGTGCAAATCGTCGGCCGGCATCAAGACGACTTTGGTGTACTGCAACTTGCCTACGCATTTCAGCAAGCCACCGGATTTTGGAAACAGCGGCCAAACGTTGCCAGGTAGTTTATTTTTCTGTCAGATGAACCCGTTAATTAGGCGCTCATAAAAGGATGCTTTCATGTCACGACCTCTCATTGCTTTCATCTTATTGCTATGTGCGGTACCCACTTATGCCGCCGAAACAATCGAAATCGGCGCACGGCTTGAATTGCTTGTTGACGACTTCTTGATCGACGAATTCGATGGCGACGCAAGGCTCGACTTGAAGTTGCCCAAGCCGCAAGACGTCGCGCTGGTCACGGACAAACCGTGGGAAGGTAACACGTGTGCATACTACACGGTCTTTCGCGATGGCGACCTGTTGCGGATGTACTACCGTGGCTCGCACTGGGACACTGAGGCCAAGAAGGCCGCACACCCGGAGGTGACTTGCTATGCCGAAAGCAAAGACGGCATTCATTGGACCAAGCCGGAACTCGGCCTGTTCGAATTCGACGGCTCCAAGAAAAACAACATCGTCTGGGACGGCATCGGCACGCATTGTTTTGCTGTGTTCAAGGACAAAAACGAATACGCTCCAGCGGATGCAAAGTACAAAGCGATCGCACGCGGACGGCCACGCGGCAAGAAGGGCCTGTACATTTTCAAATCTCCGGACGGTATTCACTGGAAGCTCATGCATGACGGCCCGGTCATCACCGAGGGTGCTTTCGATTCGCAAAACCTGGCGTTCTGGGACTCGCATGAGCATATCTACCGCGAGTATCATCGCACGTTCGTCGACGGCGTCCGGGCGATCATGACGGGGACTTCGAGAGATTTCATCAACTGGACCAAGCCCGTGTTACTCAACTATGGCGATGCTCCAAAGCAGCATCTGTATACGAACGCAGTCCAGACGTACGACCGCGCTCCGCACCTGTTGATCGGCTTTCCAACGCGCTACTTGCCCAACGAAGGCAGCCGCGTGGAGCCCACGTTCATGAGCAGCCGCGATGGTCGCAATTTCCGGCGTTGGCTCGATCCGGTGGTCCCCGAAAGCGCCCCGAAGGATCGCGGCGGCAATCGCAGCAACTACATGGCTTGGGGCGTTGTGCAGTTGCCTGAGAACGATAAGGAATTGTCGGTCTACGCGACGGAATCTTATTACACCGGCCCGGATAGTCGCATTCGCCGATTTGCGTATCGAGTCGATGGATTCGTTTCCGCAAACGCAACAACGGGCGGCACATTGCTGACGAAACCGTTGATATTCGCCGGCGACAAGCTCAAAATCAACTACCAAGTCGGGCAAGGCGGGAGTGTGCAAGTTGAGTTGCAGACAATCGACGGAAAACTTCTGGCAAAGAGCGAACCGGTCTCTGGTGATTCGATCGAACATGTTGTCGTTTGGAAGGGGGATTCCTCGCTTAAGTCAATCGCCGGCAAACCAGTGCGATTGCGATTTGTACTGAAGAACGCAGACCTGTATTCGATGCGATTCGGTTCGTAACCGATCGAATGGCCGCAGCCAGTCCAATATAATCGACCTGTCGCGTGCAAGGTGGTACGATGTAAATAGTGAGTGCGAACCAATCAGGGCGAAGTTTTCCACATGAATTCAATTCGACAAACAAATCAGGCGGCCTTCGAAGCGATGAAAGATGAATTGCTCGACCGCTATCCCGATGGGCATTTTGTCGCCTTCGACGATGGGCAACTGGTTGCGGACGCAGCGACTTTCGATCAGCTCACTGAGGCACTGGCTGAACTCGAAAAGGATCGGCCTGATCTCTTCGTAGTCCAGGTGGGAGTTGATTATCCTGACAAGGTCTTCATCTTGCTGTGACTCTCATGTCGGCACCGCCCGAGCAACGCAATATCTACAAAGGCGAACCGGCAAGAGCTTGGATTCGACTTCAACTCGTCGCCCCTGACGAGCGTGCCACTGAAGTGGAGTTGCTGGTCGATACGGGCAATCCTTGTGCGCTGATCATCGACACTCAAACGATGCAAACTTTCGCCTGGCGGGAGTCGATTACCACGGATTCCAACTTTGGTTCCCTTGAAGGTGGCTGGCTACGCTTGGTCATCCCCGAACTTGCGTTCGACGTCAAGTTGCTCGGCCACGCAAATGACTCTGTGGTCAACGTCGTCCAGCGAAGTGACACGAATTTCGCCGGCCTGGCCGGTTTACCCCTACTGCGCATGCTTGAGTACGGTGGCCATGTGGGCGCGTTTTGGATTCGGCCACTGGACGAACAAAGTGGATTTTAGCGCCCCTGTGATTGGCGAGGACTAGGACGGTTGCCATTCAAGCTGTGCCGGGAAGAACATTTTCTGAAAAACTCGACTAGCAAATATCGGGCCGAACACTATTGGGCCTGTCCTACCTCTCCCGTTCTTAATTCTCGGTCATGTAATTCGAACTCGAACCATTAAATCTGCACATGGCGAATTCAAATTACAACGAACAATACCAATTCAGTCTCCGCCGTGTGATGATCTGGGTGACCGGCTTCGGAGTATTCCTTGCTGTGATCCGTTTGGGCGAGGTTGTTGTTGCACTCATCTGTGCGTGGGTCGCCGCGACGCTTGTCGAAATGTGCGCGCGGGTTTTGCGGCGATCCAAGTTAAGTGGGCGTTCCTGGCTAGTATTCATGACCGTGTTGACGACCTTCTTCTTTCTCAACTTCAGTGGAACGGTCCATCCTTCGACTCCCATGGGCAAGGTCGTCAGCATTCCGTATGGGTGGCCATTTGTCGCGGCTGATATTCAATTCTGTGTTATGGGATTAATCGTTTACAAGGAATTCAACTCAATTGCGATCGTGTACAGTTTTAGTATCGTTGTGGCCTACGTCGCCATAGACGTCGGATGCCGAAATCGAGCATGGATACACCGCCGTTATTCCGAACAACAAAGGGAAAGTGCTTCAGAGGGGTAGATTCCCTGGCGTGCAAAAAATAAGCGAAAGTTGACTGCGATGTGCGGATATCCTGACGCGCGGCCATGGTGGCAAGTATCGACGACATCATGGTTAGGCTTTTGCGGACTACTCCTGTCCTTTATCTATTTGAATTTTCTGGATGTAATTCAGGCGTTGGTGAATTCTGAATTCGACAGTCTGTCACAGATATACATTGCGTACATAGGTTGGCCCAGGACGGTCGGAACGTTTGATGGCGATACATGGCGTGTTGTGTATTGGGTTTCGGTTGCAGTGAACGTTGCATTCGCAATGTTTACAATCGTTGGGTTTCTGGTCGCCGTCGAGTCGCGATCGGCCACGAATGTCGAGCGGCGATTCTCATTTGCTTGCCTGTTCTGTTTCGCGCTCACGAGTGCAGTGGGAACGTATTTGGCTGCCCATTCGTGGCAGGCAAGTGGTTCTGTTGTTCAAGCACTGTTTGCCCTCGGAGACGCCGCGAGAACATTCATCCTTGTCGGCCTCTTCCTATCGTGGCATTATTTGTTTTCCATCGCGATGTCTTTCGGGCGTCGGCTTGACGTGCACCACCATTCGTGACTTTTTTTACCGCAACGAAGGGAAGAGGGGACGCGACGCTGCGTCCCCTTTACCGACACAAGACTTTCGATTCTGGATCGCTTATACTATGCGGATCATGAATCGAACTGCGATTGCTGTCGTTAGCTTGCTTTTGTTAAGTCGCACATTGGTGGGCGAAGACGCTGTTGATTATCTCCGCGACATTAAACCTATTCTCTCGCAACACTGCTACACATGTCACGGTGGGCTGAAGCAGGAATCTGGATTGCGACTCGACACTGGTGCGTTCATTCTCAAGGGTGGCGATAGCGGCGCGGCGATCGAACTCGGTCGTCCAACGGCTAGTTCCCTTGTCGAGCGGATGAAGACGACCGACGAGTCCGAACGAATGCCACCCGACGGCGAGCCTCTTTCCGCCGAAGAGATTGAACTAGTCAGTCTTTGGATCGAACAAGGTGCGAAGATTCCCAAAGATGAGAAGCCACAAGAAGATCCACGCAGACATTGGTCTTATCAAGTGCCAATTTGTCCAACATTACCGCCGATCAAAAACGCAGATTGGGCGAGCAATGTAATCGACACTTTCATTGCGTCGAAGCACGAGAAACATGGCCTGACAGCGCGGCCGAGTGCCAGTAAATCGACAATATTGAGACGGGTCTATCTCGATTTGGTCGGCCTGCCGCCGACTCGTGACCAGTTGCACGCTTTCCTTGCGGACGACTCGCCGGATGCTTTTGAACGAATTGTCGACCAGTTGCTCGCCAGTCCTCGATATGGCGAACGATGGGGCCGGCATTGGATGGACATCTGGCGGTACAGCGACTGGTACGGCCGTCGCGGCCAAAACGAAATCCGTTACAGCCAGTACCACATCTGGCGGTGGCGCGATTGGATCATCGAGTCGCTGAATGACGACAAAGGCTACGATCTAATGGTCGTCGAGATGCTGGCCGGCGATGAGGTTGCGCCGAACGATCCCGACGTGTTGCGTGCCACTGGTTTTCTCGGCCGCAATTGGTACAAGTTCGACCGCAACGTGTGGCTGTTCGAAACCGTCGAGCAAACCAGCATGGGGTTGATGGCTGTGACGATGCGATGCGCGCGGTGTCACGATCACAAGTACGATCCTATTTCGCAACAGGACTATTATCAACTCCGCGCGTTCTTCGAGCCGCATGCGTTTCGAATCGACCCGGTTGCGGGTCAACCGGATACGAAAAGAGACGGTTTGGCACGCGTCTACGATGCCAAGCCCGATGATCCGACCTATCTGTTTCGTCGGGGCGAAGATCGCAATGCGGACAAAGACAACCCGCTTTCGCCGTCGGTTCCATCCGTGTTGGGAAATGAAATCGCGGACATTCAACCCGTGTCGCTGCCATTGGATTCTTATGCGGCGGTGGCCGAGTTGATTGCCGCAGAAGAAAAGGCGATCCACGATGCCGAGTCGGCGCTGGCCAAAGCAAAAGAAGCGGCGGAACAGGCGAAACAAGAATTGGCCACGATCAAGAAAGTAGGACGGATTGGCAATCCGTCCAACGGCCAGTTCCTAACCGACGATTTTGCCAAGTCGCGCCCTGACGTTTGGAAGACGGTCCGCGGCCATTGGGAGTACCGCGACGGCAGTTTGTTTCAGACGCGGGTGGACAGTTTCGCAACTTTGGTTTCGCTCAAAGACCATCCTCGCGACTTCAAAGCCCGCGTGCGTTACAAGTCGAACAAGGAAGGCCGGTATCGTTCCGTCGGAGTTTTCTTTGACACGATTGGTGAGCAATCCGCCCAGGCGGTTTACACGAGTGCCAACGAAACACGTCCGTCGGTACAGGCATTTCATCGCCAAGAGGGCCGCGAAGTCTATCCGCCGAAGGCCATCATCCCATGCGAAGTCCAAGTTGGCCAAACGGTCACGCTCGAAATCGAAGTTCGCCAGTCGCAGCTCAAGATCTCGGTCGATGGCCAATTGAAACTGGATTATCAAATGCCGCTGCCTCGGCAAGTCGGCAAGTTCGCGCTATGGAGTCACAACGGAACCACCGAGTTTCTGGATGTCGAAATGGAGTCGCTTGGGACGAGTGTCGAAGATGCCGCACGCGCGGTTGAACTGGCCAACGCGAACATTTCCAACTTCGAGAAACAACTTGAGGACGCGGTCGCAAAACTACGGTCGCTTCTAGCGAGAATCGCTGCTCAGCGTGCGGGCAAGTTAGGCGAAGGCGACGATCCAATTCCCGCCAAATATCCGAAGACGTCGACCGGGCGGCGTTTGGCACTCGCACGCTGGATCACAAATTCGCAAAATCCACGTACGAGCCGTGTGGCTGTCAATCACATTTGGCTGCGTCATTTCGGCCAGGCAATCGTGCCCTCAGTCGACAACTTTGGCTTGGCCGGTAAACCGCCGACCCATCCCGAGTTGCTCGATTGGTTGGCAAGCGAATTCGCTGTGGACGATCTTTGGAGCATGAAGCAACTGCATCGATCGATTGTCACCTCGCACGTTTACCGCATGAAATCTTCGCCGGGACTGGCGAGCGACAACTTGGCGAAGGACCCGGAAAACAAGTATTTGTGGCGCGGGAATTCACGACGGATGGAAGCGGAAGTCGTGCGCGACAGTCTGCTGGCATCGGCTGGGCACATCGATTCGACGATGGGTGGTGCCGAATTGGATGAGAAGCTTGGCCTGACCTCGAGGCGGCGAAGTTTGTACTTCCGCGTCACGCCGGACAACAAGATGGAGATGCTCGAACTGTTCGACCTGGCGAATCCGATTCAATGCTACGAGCGGCAGACGAGCGTCGTGCCGCAACAGGCACTGGCCATGACGAACAGCAGTCTGGCGATCAACCAGGCGCGAAGTTTGGCGGGCCAGTTGTCCAACGAATTCGGCGATTCGGACGAATTGTTTGTTCGCGCGGCGTTTCAGCAATTGCTCAGTCGACAGCCTACGCCGAGTGAAACGTCGGCATGCCTGCTGTTTCTCGAGCGGCATCGAACCTTGCTGGCCGACTCAAAGAATATGACAGCATTTCCAACGGGTGGATCCAAGACCGTGCCGCCGTCATCAGACCCCGGTCAACGAGTGCGGGAAAACCTGATTCATATCTTGTTTAATCACAATGATTTCGTGACGATAAGATAATTGTAGCCGGGTTCGTGAGAATTCGGCGTGTCTGACGTCTGACGACTTCAGCTACGTAAGGTGCATCATGAATCGACGAACATTTCTTACAGACGCTGGGATGGGGTTCACGGGCCTGGCCCTGGGCGCGATGTTGCATGACGATGGTGTCGCGCGAGGAAACGAATCTGGGCTTTGGTCGCCACCTGATGGTTTGCCGCACTTCACACCAAAAGCCAAGAACGTCATCTGGCTGTTCATGCTGGGCGGCACCAGCCACGTGGAGAGTTTTGATCCAAAACCCGCGCTGAACAAATACGCCGGCCTGACGCTTGCCGAATCGCCGTTCGAAGACGCTGTGCTCAAGTCGCCTTTCTATCGAAAAAACGTGCGCGATTTTGCCGGCAAACCACGGTCGCTGATGCCAAAACTTTACCCGCTGCAAGTGGGTTACAAACGGCGCGGCGAAAGTGGCATCGAAGTCAGCGACTGGTGGCCGCATTTGTCCGAGTGCATCGACGACATGGCGGTCGTCCGATCGATGTGGACGACGGACAACGATCACGCGGCGCAACTTCAGTTTCACACGGGACGGCACATCTTTGACGGCTTTCATCCCACCGTCGGTTCATGGGTGCACTATGGCCTGGGATCATTGAGCGACGACTTGCCACAGTTCGTCGTTCTCGGCAACCCGCCGGGCGACTGTTGTGGCGGAGTTGGGACGCACGGCGCCAGTTACCTTGGCCCGGAACACGCCGGCGTTCGCGTGCGTGTCGATCCGAACAACCCACTGCCGTTCGGAACGCCAGGTTCGGACGTCTTTCAGGAAGAGCGTCGCGACCAACTTGAGTTGTTGAAGGAGTTGAACGGACTCGCGGGCGCGGAGTATCCGAACGACAAAACAATGCAAGCCCGGATCAAGTCCTACGAGTTGGCGTTCCGCATGCAGATGTCCGTGCCCAAGGTGATGCAATTTTCGGGCGAAACAAAACGGATGCTTGACAGCTATGGCATTGACAAGTCGAACACCAAGTCGTTTGGCCAAATGTGCTTAACGGCGCGGCGATTGGTCGAACGTGGTGTGCGTTTTGTGCAACTCTACCACGGCGGCGGTGGCGGAGGGTCCTGGGATGCGCACAGCAAGTTGAAGTCCAATCACAGTAGCATGACGGGCCAGGTCGACCAGCCGATCGCGGGTTTGCTGAAAGATCTAAAACAACGCGGTTTGCTCGAAGAAACGATTGTTGTGTGGGCCACCGAATTTGGTCGCACGCCCGGCGCGGAAAGATCCGACGGCCGCGACCATCATCCGTACGGGTTTACGGTTTGGATGGCCGGCGGCGGAATCAAAGGCGGCATCGCGCACGGAGCGACCGACGAGATCGGTTTTCACGCCGCGGAAGATCGGCATTACGTGACGGACATTCATGCCACGATTCTGCATCAACTGGGCCTCGACCCGCGGCGATTAGAAGTCCCCGGACACAAGCGTCTCGACACAGATTTCGGCAAACCGATTCGAGAGATTATTGCGTAGCACAAGCTGCCAGCTTGTCGACTCGAGTATTCTAACAGGCTGGCGGCCTGTGCTACGATTTGTCCGGTGGGAATTGCACTGCGATCGAAAATGGCTCGATCATTTGGATTACGTTGACAAAATCCGTGCCAGTGTCGCGTTTCAGAAGGTATCCGGCGATGTGCTGGTCGTAGGCTTCGCAGATGTCCTTGTCATTGTCCGACGTGGTGAGCACGATGACGATGCTGCGCGTCAATTCCGGATCTTTGCGCAATTGCGCCAGGAATTCCAAGCCGGTCATGCGCGGCAACTGCAGATCCAGCAATATGATGTACGGTCGCGGGATCGGATCCTGGCCATTTTCTCCGCGCAGCACTTCCAAAGCTTCGATACCGTCATGGGCGACATACATGGGATTGGTAAACTTGCGTTGCTTGAACGCACGTTGAATCGCGCGAACATCGACGTCGTCATCTTCGACCAACAGGATATTGAGCTCACGTTGGTTTGCCACTTGGCAGCTCCCGTTGCAAAGTGAATCGAAATGTCGCGCCTCGGCCCTCGCCGGACTCAAGCTGAATCGATCCGCCATAGGATTCCACAATCTTTTTGACCAGCGTCAGCCCCATGCCACTGCCTTCCACTTCGTCGCGTCGCTGGAGCATTTGAAACATCTGGAACACCTTTTGGTGGAACTGGGGCGCGATTCCCGGACCATCGTCCGACACGCTGAATTCGGCGAGCCGGTCATTCACGCAAGCGGACAGAGTCACGCAGCCGTTGCGTTGATGGTGATGTTTGATGGCATTTTCAATTAAGTTTTGAAAAACACTCCGGATCGCGGCGCGCGGGGCGAAAACGGTCGGCAAAGCGGGTTCCACTTGGATTTGAAACTCAGGCGGACGATCGATCAACTCCACGATCTCGGCGACTTCTTCGGCGACGTCCACATGCTCGGACGCGCCATCTCGACGGCCCACGCGCGAGTATTGCAACAAGTCTTCCAGCAGCTTGTCCATGCGTTTGACGCGCTGCTGCATGAGTTCTAGATCGTCACGCGTCTCCTGAGCAACAATGTCACCGATGTCTTCGGCAATCCACTTTGCCAGGTTATCGATCGCACGTAGCGGCGAGCGCAGATCGTGCGACGCCACATAGGCAAAACTGTCCAGATCAATGTTCCTCTGGCGAAGCACCTCATTCATGTTTTGCAATTGTTCGGCTTGCCGTTTGATCTCGGTGATGTCGCGGGACAGGCCAAATGTGCCGAGAATCTCACCCGACACACTGCGCAAAGGCATTTTGGTCGTCAGCACCCAATGCGTTTGACCGTCTTGCCAAACCTCGCACTCTTCCTTGTTCACCAATGGCTGGCCCGTTTCCATGATTTGGACTTCGTCGCGCCGATATTCGTTGGCTTCCTCCGCCGAAAAGAAATCCGCGTCGGTCTTTCCCAGCAATTCCGATTCCTCTTTGACGCCGAAGATTTTCACCGTGCCTTGATTGACACGCGTGAAACGGGACTCGCGGTCTTTGAAGTAGATCGCGTCCGGCATCATTTCGACCAACATCTTCAGGTCACCTTCCGCACGCTGTCGCCGGTCGGTCTCTCGCTCCAATTCTTCCGTGTGTTCTGTCATGTCACCCTCGTTTCACGACCACCACCGTCATGTCGTCATGTTGCGCCTCGCCGGAAGTGAACTTGGCAACGGCCGTGTACAACTCTTCAATAATCGTCTTAGCGTTCTCATGACGATGTTCTCGGACAACGGCCAGCATTCGCTCGCTGCCGAACGGTTCACGCGCGACTCCTGCTTCGGTAATACCATCAGTATACATTAGCAAAATCTCACCCGGTGCCATCGAGAATTCTCCCGGTTCCATCCGAGCGAAATCATTTCCGCCCATGACCGGCGGAAAGTGAGCCCTTAACAGCGATCGCACTTGGCCATGGCGGTCCAGCAAATACCCCGGTTGGCCGGCGCTGATATACACACCTTGGGCCGTTTGCGGATCAAGCCGGACGAGCATCAACGTGGCAAACATCTGTTTGGGCAGGTCCGGACCCATGATATGATTCGTTCGCGAGATCACGTAATACATGTCGTTGTAATCCGCAGCCAACGTTCGCAAAGTCGAACGCAGGGCGGTCATGACCAAAGCCGGGCCCAATCCATGACCACTGGCGTCGCCAATGGCAATGGCCTGTGCCGCGTCGGCCATTGGAAAGTAGTCGTAATAATCGCCGCCAGTTTGCTCGGCGGGGTCGCAACGACCCGCGATCTCCCACCCGGCTAGTTGCGGTGCGGACTTGGGAAACAGAGCTTGTTGAACATCTCGTGCGGCGGCAAACTTCCGATCGGCTTCGTCCAACCTTCGCTCACTGTGCTGGAGGCGCACACGTTCCATCGCAAAGCGAAGTGTGCGGACAAGTGAATTCGAGTCGACTCGCTCCTTCAACAAATAATCTTGGGCACCTTCGCGCAGCGACTCGGTTGCCAGTCGTTCATCCGCCAAATTCGTTAACACAACAATGGCGATATCAGGATTGGCTTCATGCACAGCCCGCACCGCCGATGTGCCTCCTTCGCTATCCGGCAGACCCAAATCCAACAGGACCGCTTGAAACGACTCGTGTTTCAGCCGCTCGACACCGTCGCGCAGACGATAAACAAAAGTGGGCGCGAATGACTGATGATCGGCAGTTATTAACAAACGCTGGATCAGCCGAATGTCGACGTCGTCGTCTTCTATCACCAAGACTTTCTCCGCCGTATCATTCATTCAAATCGCCTAACTGGAGTCATCGATGATCGCGGGCACTTATTCATGCTTGGATTCGCTTGCGAAAAACACCGCAAAGAAATCTGTCGTGTCAACACCGCGCTTGAATGATGAAGAAGATAGTCTATTGGGGGAATGCCGCCCGATCAATTGGTGGGATGAGTGCAGAGCGCTACGGTTACCCGCAATCCTACCGCGGCAATCGACGAGTGCCGATGTGAAGCCAACCATTCATCCAATGATCTTGACGAGAAAACCCTTCGTGAATTTCGAGCACGTGACTCAATTCGTGCAACACGACGGTGAGTAGATCCATCTGCCCCTCGGCCGCGCTGTCGGTCGCTGCGACCAATCCGTGATCGCTGACTCCAGAGATCCTGACATGGCAATGTCCGATGTAGCTGGGTTCGCCAGAACGCGGATGGTCGAAAGTCCGCGTTCTGGCGAACGCAGCTACAGGAAAGTGCCAAAAGTTCGGACACAATTAGACGCAGCCCAATGTCTGAAATCGCGTTATTTTCCGAGGAAAAGCCAGCCATGTCAGGATATCTGGACTCGATCGCATTCTTCGTTTTCAAAAGGCGTCGAGTCGACTGTTCCCTGTATACCCCCATACTTTTCTCGCCTAGTCGAACATGTGATGATACAGGCTTTCATCGCGTTACGTTCCCTCTTATGCGATCCAAATCGACATGTCTTACAACGCCTCCATCAACGTCGTTTGTCTGAAACAACACACCTGCGTCGCGTGCAACAGCAAGTACAGTTACGTACTCGAGCGAAACGTGACCGCTCAGGGCAGCACGGAAGCTCAGGCCACGGACAACGCGAACGAGATGGCCGCCAAGACGATCGCGAATCATGTCGATTTTTTTCCGTGCCCACAGTGCGGGACTGTCCAGCCGGAAATGACCGCCGAAGTGAAGAGCATGTGGGCCTGGATTGGGATCGTCGTGGGCGTGATCTTTTTGATCACCACGTTGATCTGTGCAGCGGCCCAAGGGATGACGATAGCGTTTTCTTCGTGGCTTGCTGTGTTCGGCGCTCTGATTACGCTCGCGTGTTTTGCATACAGCGCGCTTTACAATCCCAACAAGGACGTGATGTCAAACCAGCACACTGCACAGCAAGCAGTTCACGAACAGAAGATCTCGTTAGACGAAGCGGCCGCGACAGCGGGTCCACCGATGGACGAGCACGGCGGCATGAGCGGTGGTCAATTGATTGGGTTGGTGATGGGACTTGCCGCGCTTCTGCTGGCGTTCGCGCCAAATGGATTGCGGATTCTTAACGGATGGACGGCGAACCCGACTTGTTATCCGGCTGTATTCGGACCGGGTGACGAAACGACGGTCTACTTTGAGGGCCGCAAAATCAAGTGCATCAACAGTATGTGGCGGGGATCGGCCGCGGCCAAAGTCGCCAATGCCCAGGCGCTGGGGCTCGACCGCGGTAACATCCCAGCCCAGACCAAGGACAGCAATTGGGGCGATACGATTTCAGGTGAATCCGTTTCCAATGCCACCAAAACGATGTGGGCGACTTTGACATTTCCGGAAAACGAACAACTCGTCGGCAAACAATTGGACCTGCAATTGGGCGTGAGTGCGATGTTTCCTCTCGGCGTGGGATCCAGTTCGTTTGAAGATCTGCGGGAAGATTTTTCCTACAACCTCCAGGTGACGATCTCTTCGTCCGGCGCGGGAGCGATGTACAACAAATCTTGGTGGATGGGACAGTTTGCGGTGATCGCCATGATGATTGTCGGCGGACTGATGTTGGTCGGAGCCGCAAGTTCGCTCGGCAAAAAAGGCAATCCGACGTTCGTGGCACCGGTGGAATGATGTTCAACGAGTTTTACGGAAACATCAACACGCCACCCGTGATCGCACCGGCCTGAACAAACGCCGCGCGCCAATTCCACGGCAGTTGTTCGACCACGGAGGGGGCCCAATTACCGGGTCGCTCATAGCCGAGCGTGTAAAAGTAACTTCTGGGCGGATCCAACGTCATCCGATAGGGAAGTGACGCGGCGCTGAAAATAAACTTGCTTCCGGAAACGACCGGTTGGAATAGCGGCGAGTAGCCTTGGCCATAGCGTTCCAATGGCACGTCTTCGAAGTAGAGCGGCCGATGAGCCAACTTGGACGACTCCCATTGGACGAGCAGATCCTTTTCAAACCGCTTGCCAGTCGCGGCGTACGGCTGATTGCTTTTATCACTTTGCATCTGGCCGGCGCAATCCTGCGGTTGATGTTCAGCAGGTAGAAAAGCGGCTTCGAAATCGATCGCCGACAACGGTTTGAGGCTATCGATCAAATAGTCGACCGGATCGCAGTAATCTTCCGGATCACCACCACCCGACGGAATCGGTGGCAGCGGCGGATTCGGCTGGGTTTCCTGGCCGACCAGGCAGGCGGTAAAAATGAAAACAAAAAGATAGGGAAGAGAAGAGGGTAAGATGTGCTTGCACACCTTTGAGCGACGAGCAGGCATGGCGTAGATCCTTATGCCGGGCTGCGAAGTGATCAAAGGTGATGAGGTTCCAAGATAAGTTTTCGGCAAGCGGTAACGATTTTGTCTTTTAATTCTGTTGTGCCGATTTTATCGCATGTAACTATTCTAACTTCCCTAGTTTCATTCCTATTCTTCTCAGTCTATCAATCTGACGTTGTTTGGTGCCAATCTTGTGCCGCAGTCCAGCAAGATACGTAAACTTGGAAAATCTTGCGGATCAAACAGGTTAATCTGATTTTAACGCTTATCCGGGTCGATATTGTAATGGGATACTCGGATGAGGGTATGCACTGATGATGGCAACCGTGAATTTGGGCGAATGACAGGATTTAGAAAGCGAATCACGAGCTGGGACGAGCAAATCTTGCTCGTTTGGGCAACGATCTTTGGGGTCGTTGTACTTTCGGGCTGCAATCTGAACTCGCCGGACAGCTACACCTTCGTCAACGACGGCAGCGGTTATCGGCCATCGGTGATGCAGGTGGATTATCCCGACGTTCGCCGGGAATACGATCCTGAAATCGCCGAGTCGCTCCCTCCTCGATCGATTGCGGACCGCCCACCGGCCGAGTTTTGGGAGCTATCGCTGGAAGAATGCATTTCGATTGCCTTGGGCAACAGTGCCATTTTGCGGGACTTGGGCGGGCGAATTTTGACACAACCCGATTCGGTCGGAACGATTTACGAACCGTCCATCCGGCACAGCGATCCGTTGTTTGGTCCCGAGGGTGCGCTGAGTGCCTTTGACACACAACTGACGACCACGATGTTTTGGTCACGCAACGACCGGGCATTCAACAATCGTACGGCGGGTGGCGGAAACTTCCAGGTGATGCAAGACCTGGGTGACTTTGATTTTCAACTGCAAAAGGTTACTACCAGCGGAACGCAATTCAATCTCAGCGTGCAAACCGATTACGATCAAAACAACCAGGTTGCCAACAACAGATTCAACAGTGCTTGGGACCAGGTGTTTGAATTCAACGTCACGCAACCATTGTTGCGCGGCGCTGGCGCGACATACACGCGAATCCTCGGTCCCAACGCAACCCCTGGATCGAGCGGCACGACCGGTGTGTTGCTGGCGCGGATCAACACCGACATCACCCTGACCGACTTCGAAGCCGGCGTTCGCAATGCACTGAGCGATCTGGAAAACACTTATTGGAATCTGTACTCACTCTATCGTGCGTTGGACGGCAGTGTGGCCGGACGCGATCGAGCACTCATCACTTGGAAAAGCGTGCACGCCAAGTTCCAGACGGACAAACAAGGTGGCGAGGCGGACAAAGAAGCCGCGGCCCGCGAGCAGTACTACCGATTTCAGAGCGCGGTTTGGGATGCCCTGGAGTCGGTATACAACGGCGAGCGTCAACTGCGGCGGCTGATGGGTTTGCCGGTCAATGATGGACGCTTGATCCGTCCCTCGGACGATCCGCCTGAGGCAGAGACACATTATGATTGGGGCGAGGCCCGCGGCGAGGCTTTGACACGTCGAGCCGAGTTGCGGCGGCAAATGTGGACGATCAAGCGGCGTGAACTGGAATTGCTGGGAGCACGCAATTTCTTGTTGCCGCAGTTGGATCTGGTGGCACTCTATCGATTTCGAGGTCTCGGCGACCAGCTTGTGGGCAACCGCGCGGGGCCGTTTGGTAGCTCGTTCGGCGATCTGGGAAGTGGCGATCATCAAGAATGGCAGTTCGGAATCCAGTTCGACGTGCCCATCGGTTTTCGGCAGGAAATTGCCGCTGTTAGGCAGGCCACGTTGCAACTGGCTCGCGACCGCGCGGTGCTCAAAGAGCAAGAGCGACAACTACTACACGACTTGGCGAATGAGTTGACCGACCTCATACGGACTCAAGTTCAGGTCAAGAATAACTACAATCGCCTGGTCGCAGCCAGCCGAAGACTGAAGGCGGCGGAAGTTGCCCTGGACCACGGCAAGGAAACTGTTCGGCTGGAAGATGTTCTGCTGGCACAGGAACGATTGGTGGACGCCACGGCACAATATTTCAGTGCCCGAACTCAACACGCCGTGGCGATCAAAGATGTGCACCTGCAAAAGGGCACCCTGCTGGAATACAACGGCGTCTTTTTGTCGGAAGGGCCCTGGCCGGATAAGGCGTACGCAGATGCCCAAGTGTTACAGAGCCGGCTCGTTCCCAAAGCCATGGACTACCGCATGCACTATCCGCTGCCGATCTCCAGCGGCACGGTTTCAACGGGTCCACTCATCAACACGAACCAGCCGCGAGACGCCCAACCACCAAACAATGAGCCGTTGCCAGTTCCGGCGCCGCCAGAGGCACCCCGCGAAGGGCCGGTTACGGATCGGTCAATTCCCTCCGATTTCTTACCAGTCGATGGCTGGGACCGATAGCCGGATTTTCGTTTAAAGTCTTGCTTGGTGACTTTTTCGCGCGTGCCTGTGGGACGGTTTTTCAAACCGTCTCGGACGGACCAAAAAATCCGTCCTACCTTCTTGCCGCGCGGATTATTTGCGCATGATCTTCAATTCTCCACGATCACCAGCGCGAAGCAGCTTTTGGGGATTTTCCACTTCAGCAAAAACTTTCATCGTC
Organism: uncultured Pirellulaceae bacterium; assembly: GCA_964343305.1. Lineage (GTDB taxonomy): Bacteria > Planctomycetota > Planctomycetia > Pirellulales > Pirellulaceae > CAYFJO01. The sequence goes on from CAYFJO010000002.1 coordinate 48,322, forward strand.
CTAGACACGCCACTTAGCTCCGGGCTAACAAACACTATCTCTCCGGAAAACTCCATCGGCATGTCCGAATGGGGCAGTTTGACGGTCAACACGACATTGGAACCAAGCAATTCCTGGCCATGCTTTCTTCCGTCCACGAGCGCCTGGACGCGCATCTTGGTGAGTTCGACGATGCGAACGATCGGTTGGCCGCGTTCCAGCCATTCGCCTTCGCGATGAAGGATCTCGATGACTCGACCACTCAATGGCGACGTGATGGCTCGACGTCTGACCAGTGTGCCATACAACTCGACTTCTTTCTCCTTTTGCGACTTCGTCAAGCGGGCAACTTCCATATCGTGGGCCGCTTGTTCGGCGGACAGTTCCGCTCGCTGAAACATCAACCGCAGGCGGTCGATTTCCGACAACGACACACTCTTTTCGAAGACCTTGCGGGAATCCAGCGATCGGTTCAATTCATTCTCGGCGACATCTCGAGAAGCGATTGCGAATCGCTGATCGACGGTGTTTTGCGCCTGATATGCCGCGATCTCAAGTTCGCGTTCCGAGCGGGCAAGCTCCAGTTTGGGGACTTCATCGTCAATCTGACCGAGCTCCTGGCCAAGTTTGACGTCCTGTCCTTCAACAACATTGAGCATGCTCAACTGGCCAGCTTCGAGCGCGGGCACAGGAATGTTTCGGATTAACATGACGGCGACTTTGGTTTCCTGTACGACGATGTCTTGCGCGAAAGCTTGAGCGGACAACAATAATGGAACGATGGCCAAGTACTTGAACATGAGTGGATCCCCCGAGTTTGTGCGACGACAAAATGTGTTGAAAAGAGTTGACACGGTCACAATAGATAAGTGTGTATTCTAAACATATCCGGTGAAACCGTGAAGCACCGCCAGAATCCAGCGACCTGAGCTTGAGTTCTTTGTTCGCCGCTCATCGAATCCGCACAATTGCTATAAATGTGACCTCGGATTCGCATTTCGCCGCGCAAAGAGACGTCACAGCGCTGCGATGTCGTTGGGGAGAATGACTATTGGCGCGAAATGCTTGTGAGACCTAAGTCCTACGCTATATTGAATGTAGGAACAATCGTGGAGTGAGTTCGCAGCCCCGAATCGGGAAATGGGTTGGGGTTTTCATGGTCCACGAACCGATTGCCTGCGCGCGTCGCAGTGGTGATGGCCAGAGTTCATTAGCCTTAACACGGGGAACAGTCACGTGTCAGCTCACGAGATACGAGACCTGATTGACGAGATTGCCAAACTCTCGCAATCCGATCTTCAACCGACGGAGTTCTACGACCAGGTGCTGGGTCGGTTGACGATGCAATTGCGGGCGGCGGGAACAGCCGCCTGGATGTGTTCCGGCGACACCACCGATCTGTTGTGTCAACGTGTTAATGAAGGTGTCAGCCCGCTCAACGGCGAATTGGTCAGCGAAGATCACCAGCAGTTGCTCGCCGTGGTGCAAGACAGCGGGCAACCCAATCTGTTTCGCCCCGGTGCACTGGGCCCAAATGACAACTTCAACAACCCGACGGAATATGCGTTGGGCATCTGTCCGGTCAAGGTGGGCGACCAGGTTGTCGCGCTGCTGGAATCCTTTCATCCGGCGGTCGGCAATCCGGAGCAACAACAAGCAGGACTGAAACTGCTGACGATTGTCGCGGGTGTGGCCACGAATTTTCATCGTAATTTGGAGCTTCGCTGGCGGCGCGGATTGGACAAGTTCAGCAGCTCGATCCACAAATCGTTGCATCCCTTGGAGACCGCGTTCAACATCGCCAATGATGGCCGGCCCGTGGTCGGCTGCGACCGGCTGAGTGTGGTGGTCAAACGAGGCCGCCGCTGCCGATTGGAAGCGGTCAGCGGTGTCGAATCGGTCCACCGCCGCGCGAATGAAACTCGGTTGATGGAGAATCTGTCACGACGTGTCTTGGCAACCGGTGAAGCCCTCACGTATCCCAACCGCGAGGAGGAGTTGCCTCCGCAAATCGACGACGCCGTGCATGAATATGTCGACGAATCGCAGACAAAACTATTGACGCTGATTCCCTTGGTGGAGCAGCCCAAGGTAGACGACGAAGAAGAAGAGGTCAGGAAAAAGAAGCCTGAAATCCTCGGTGCATTGATCGCCGAACAGTTTTCGGGTGCCCCGTTTTTGCCAGAGCAACTGGAGGTTGTCGGCGCGCATGCGTCACGAGCGTTAAAGAATTCGATGGATCATGATCGCATTTTTCTGTTGCCGCTCTGGCGGGCCATTGGCAGCATGTCGTGGCTGATACGGGCTCGTACCTTACCTTGGACCATTGTTGTTTCGGCGCTGATCATCGGCTTGATTCTCGCCGCCATTTTCGTTCCGGCTGACTTCAAGATCACCGCCGAAGGCACACTACAACCCCAAGACCGGCGGAATATCTTTGCGCCCGAAGATGGCGACGTGGACACACAAGACGAAGATGACGGGCTCTTCGAAACCAAGCACGCAGCGGAGGTAACACAAGGTCAGCCGCTGGTTCGTATCAAAAGCCCCAACCTTGAAAAAGACCTGCTGACGATCGAGTCAGAGATTATTGACGCCACAAAAGCGCTGGATAATGCAGAGAAAAGTCTCGCTTTTGCAAAACCCGAGGATATCGATCGATATGAGGCCGAAGTGGAGTCGAACAAGGAAAAACTGATCGGGTTGGACGCCCAGAAAGCATTGATTCAATCGCAACTTGATAAATTGATCGTTACCTGTCCGTTGAGGCGAGGAATTGTTACCACGTGGGATATCAAGAACCGGCTCCTTGCTCGTCCGGTCAAGAAAGGGCAAACCTTGCTGACGATCGCCAACGTCGATGGCGAGTGGGTGTTGGAACTGCTGTTGCCGGATCGCCGCTGGGAACATCTCAAAAGAGCGCAAAAGGAATTTGGAGAAGAGTTAGAGGTTTCGTTCATCTTGGCGACCGATCCAGGAACGACGATCATTGGGACCATTGAGCCAGACGGCGTCGCCAAGTCAACGAAGATCAACCAGGAGGAAGGGCTGGCGATGCTGGTTCGAGTGGCAATCGACGAAAAGCAGATTCCGTCGCTACGTCCCGGTGCGGAAGTGGTGGGGCGGATTCATTGCGGCAAGCGGTCAATCGGTTACGTGTGGCTGCACGACGTGTTCGAATTCGTTCAAGCCCGTATTTTGTTCCGCTATTTTTAATTGACTTGTAGGATGGGTCTCTGACTTGGTCATTACCCACATTTCTACCCCACCGAGCTTGCCTCGGTGGGCCAAATAGAAAAACGTGGGTAATGCTCAGGTTTCTGACGCGTCCTGTACTAAGAGGGACGGGTCAGAGACCCACTCCCGCAGAAAGAAAGCCATGAGTCTTGTATCGGGCCCCGTCATGTCGACCACCGCACGTGCGGTTGCGTTGACGGTACGGCCCGACCTCAAATTCGAACGGCAAGTCTACCAAGGCGAAGTCTCGTGGGTCGTCAAGGACCCGGTGGGACTGAAATACTATCGGCTGCCCGAAGAAGAATACGCCGTCCTGATGCTGCTCGACGGCGAAACCACGCTGGACACCATCAAAGCCGAAATCGAACGAACCTTCGCACCGATCATCATTGAGTTTTCAGAACTTCAATCGTTGCTCGGCATGTTCCATCAATACGGCCTTGTGATTTCGTTGACGGAAGGCCAGGGCGAACAATTGTTCCGGCGTCGTCGAAAAGTCCGGCGACAGCAAATGATGGGAAAACTGGCCAGCGTCCTTTGGATTCGCCTACCCGGGTTCGATCCCGAGCGCATTCTGAATTGGATGTATCCCAAGGTGAAGTGGTTCTTTACACGCTGGTGTTTTGTACTGTGCACCATGGCGTCGCTCAGCGCGATGTTGCTTGTGACCATCAACATCGAGACGTTTTATCGCAAACTGCCACACTTTCACGAGTTCTTCAGTTTTCCGAACATGATCTGGATGATGGTGGCGATGGGCGTCGCGAAAATCATCCACGAATTCGGCCACGGACTGACGTGCAAACATTACGGCGGTGAATGTCACGAGATCGGCCTGATGTTTCTCGTTTTTACGCCGTGTCTGTATTGCGATACGTCCGATTCTTGGATGCTGAAGAGCAAATGGCAACGGGCCGCGATCGGCGCGGGCGGCATGTATGTCGAAGTGATCATGGCCGCGATTGCGACATTCATTTGGTGGAACACCGAAGAGGGGATGTTGCACTTTCTGGCGCTCAGCACCATGTTCGTGTGCTCGGTTTCGACGGTGATCTTTAACAGTAACCCGCTGTTGCGTTATGACGGCTACTATATTTTGTCGGACATTTTGGAAGTGCCCAACCTGTCACAAAAGTCGCGCAACGCATTGCTGGGTTTGCTTCGCCATTATTGCCTCGGCATGCCGTGGAACGAACAACAAATGGCACTGCCGCCCCGCAACCGCGTTTGGTTTGCGCTCTATTCCGTCGCATCGACGGTTTATCGCTGGATGGTTTTGATTTTCATTCTGATGTTTTTGACCAAAGTCTTCGAGCCCTACGGCCTGGAAGCGATCGGCCACATCTTCATTGCCATGTCGTTGTTCGGCATCGTTGTCGTCCCGATGTGGAAATCATTCAAATTCTTTCGTGTACCGGGAAGGATGAGACAAGTGAAAAAGATTCGACTTCTGATTACCGTGACACTGGCCGCGGGCTTGATCGCCGCGATCGCTTTGATTCCCGTGCCGCACCGTGTGATCACGACGTTGGTCGTCCAGCCTCGTGACGCCGAAGCAGTTTATGTCAGCATCCCAGGCGACCGGAACGAAGTCCTCGACCTGGAACCGGGGGATCAGGTCACAAAGGGCACTCCGCTGACCGCGTTGACGAATCGGGCGATGGATCGCGAAGTTCTGCGGCTTGAGGATCGAAAGAAGTACCTGGATTTGCAAGTCGCGGTGAATGAGTTAATGTCACCGGATCTCAGCGTCGACGCCAATGCGGAGAGTGTCATTGCGAGAACCAAGTCGATGCGCGACAGTGTCGAGAAAGAACTCGCCAAGCGAAAAAGTGAACAGGCTCGATTGACGCTGGTGGCCCCCATTTCAGGCCACATTCTTGCACCGCCCGATTTGCCCGCTCAGCCGGAAGACGAAAATCTACCCAACTGGTCCGGCTCGCCCTGGGACAAACAGAATCAGGGTTGTCTGCTCGACACTGGGACTTTGTTTTGCATGATCGGCGACCCGGACAAGATGGAAGTCGTGATGATCATCGACCAGAGTGACATGGAGTTTGTCAAAATCGGTCAGAAGGTCGACATCAAGTTGGACGAGTATCCAAACGAAGTGATCTCGAGCACCATCGCCGAGATCGCCAAGATCGACCTCAAGTACGCGCCGCGAGAGCTTGGCACCGAAGCCCAGGGCGAGCTGACCACCAAGCGGGACGCCAGCGGCAAAGAGAAACCGATGAGTGCGTCGTATCAAGCCCGCGTACTCATCCACGAATTCGACGGCAAACTGCTACAAGGCTTCCGCGGCCGAGCCAAAATCCACACCGGCAGCCGCACACTGGGCCAGATGCTGGTTCGCTATCTACTGAAGACCTTCCGGTTCGGTTAACGCGATGGATCGATCGAAGGCGATCACACCTGCTTCGAGCATCAACTCCCAAACCTTCGTTCCATAGATCTCGCAGCCGTCTTCGTTGCAGTGCAGGTCCGTTGCCGAATTGAGGTGCTTGCTTCGATCGAGATCCTTCCAGCGGTCGTCGGTCCAGGGATCGAGCGTTGCGATGGGAAATCCCTCGCGATCGGCGAGTTCGAAATGTAACGAGTAAGGTTTTGTATCTTGGTCGCCGCCCACCAGCAACAGAAACGGAATGTCGCGTTGCTCGCAGATGTGATTGAGTTGCGTGAGCGACTGATCGACGGCTTGCCAGCGTGGATGGTCGTGGTGATAGTCGCCCGTGCTGACGAGCGACGGCTCGCGGCCAAACGCTGTCATTAATTGCCGCCGCAGCGTGAACAGCAGACAGGCGGCATAACTTCTTTGAGCAAGATCAACCAGCTTGGATTCACGCCTTTCAAACACCCACATTTTCGTTTCGATGTCGTTCAGCGTGTAAAGCAAAACAACGGCGTCTGGCTCCAGCGAGAGTCCGAGGGATTGAAGTTGTACCAACTCTTGCTCGCTGTTATACGACGGCACGCCCATGTTGATGACGCGGATCTTCCTGCCACCGGCTTGCTCGTTCGCCAATCGCTCGACGACGCGCGGAATGGTTTCGCTGTCTTCCACGCCCAATCCAAACACGACCGAATCGCCCAGCATCAGGATGCGAAACTCGTTTGGCTCCTTCGCGGGAATCTCCTCGTTGCGCAGACCGATCGAATTGATCGTGTAGGTCGCGCCGTGATAGCGTCCTTTCAACCCCGGTCGATTGCGATAGCCGATCGGTTCTTCCTTGATCATCGTGTCGAGGTATCGCGCTGTGTCGGGATAGTAGGAGATGCCAAGCGGGTCGGCGACGCGGCCGACGATTTCGAGCAGCACCACGAACAGCACCAATTGAATGCCGACGAATAGACCGAGTTTTACGATCCGCCGCACGATCGACGAGTTCGGCTGCAACGCATCAAGCACATTCCGTGCACCTTCCGCCCGATATCCGTCGCTCTCAAGTGGCAATGTCGTCGTCGACATATTGTTGGTCCTCTACTCGTGATCGAATTAGGCGGCCCGTTGGAGTTGTGCCGCCGAATGTGGCTTGCGAATTTGCATAATGATCGCCGCACGAAAGGCCGACATGCCTGGCATGAAGTTGACAAAACGCTCATACATCCAACCCATGACATAGGTCGGCGCGGTCATTCGCAGGTACTCCGGTCGTCCTTCGATCGCTTGAATCTGCTCAACGTCGAATTCCGTTTGTTTCGCCAGCCGGCGAACCGCGGATGGAGTGTTTGCCCGGTAGAAAGTGGGAAACGTATCCGCTCGCTCTCGGCCACGACGTTCGTTGACCCATTGGTGGAACCAATGCGGCGTGACCGAGGCGATGATCGAAACGTAATACCACTTATTAGGCGTCTTGGCCAAAAACAGTCCGCCGGGTTTGAGCACCCGCCAGGCTTCTCGAAACACAACATCCGGTTCTGCGAGATGCTCGAGAACATTGTTGCTAATGACCACGTCGAATTGATTGTCGTTGTAGGGGATCTTGTCACCGGTGCCAACTTTGGCCTCGTCCAAAAAGGGATTCTGCAAAACGCGCTCATCTGGATCGACGCCACAAACTCGGCCGGCGTGTCCGCGTAATCGCATTTGTTTGACGTAGCCCGCGCCCGCACCGAGATCCAACACGTGGTCGTCGCGAGTGATTTGATCCAGAATGACGGATCGAAAGTGCTGGTTGTCCCAGTTGGCCTCATGATTGGGATACAGCCACCGATCCAGCGTTGCTACCATGCTTGCCATGACACACTTCCTTATGTGTTCTTTTGTAGGACGGATTGCCAATCCGTCCGGACGGAATAGCATTCCGTCCTACAGGTCCAACGGCCATCCTTCTCGCAGACTTTGCACTGCAAGCAGCGATGCCAACGAGACGTCGCGAAGTTCATTCCACGGAATCGGCGCCGTCCCGCCCTTCGCCAAAGCGGTCGCAAAGGCAGCGATCTCCGCGCGATGCCCTTTGTCTTGATTCCAGCGGCGTTTGCGTGTCTTGCCGCCGCTCGACATGACCAACTCGCGAAAGTCGTCGATCACGGCCACTTGCCCGCCACCAAAGATTTCGACTCGTTCTTTGGCGAACGACTTGTCACCGCTCGATACATACGTAATGTTCGAAATCGATCCGTTAGCGTGCCGCAACGTAATCAAGCATTGGTCATCCGTAATCTCACTCGCATCCGGGCCGCCAACCGATTCGGCGAACACCCGCACGGGCGCTGAGCCGGTCAAAAAGGTCGCCAAATCAATCGCGTGACAAGCTTCGCCAACAATCCGCCCCCCGCCGACTTCGTCATCTTGCGTCCAATGATCTGACGGGATGGGCCCCGCGTTGAAGCGAATGGACACAGTCATCGGACTGTGGACGTTCGCGAAAAACTCATTGGCTTCCTTCGCAGCCGGTGAAAACCGGCGATTAAAGCCGACCATCAACATCGGTGCCTCGCCGCCAAGTGCGAACAGGACGGATTCGATTTCGGCAAGTTCCTCGTGATTCATCGCCAGCGGTTTTTCGACGAACACGTGCTTGCCTGCTTGCAAACTCTTGAGCACCTGTCGCGCGTGCTGGTCGTGGCGTGTCATGGCGAAAACCACGTCAACGTCGTTGTCGTAGATCACGTCATCTTCGTCTGCCGTGACTTGTTGAAAGCCCAGCCGCTGGCCACTTGTTTTGGCCGTTAAGCCACCGGCCGAACAGAGCGATCGTAGTTGAAAAGACTTGCATTCTTTGATCGCCGGAAGCAACACCATGCGTGCGAATCCGCCAGCTCCCAGGCAGCCAACACGGATCGCGCCGCCAATTGGCTTGGCATTTTTGAGTGAGATCGGTGAACGTGCCGTGACGGGTTCCTGTGGGTGACGAAGGACGATTCCAAGATACGGTTGTGTGCCGCCGGAAATCATCTCATACGCTTCATTTGCTTGCTCGACGTCAAACTCGTGAGTCATCAACGGGCCGACGTCCAAGGAGCCTTGTTGCATCAAGTTCAACACCGCGCCAATGTTTCGTTGCTCCGTCCAGCGGACATGGCCGGCAGGATAATCGTGGCCGCGGTCTTCGTATTGCGGATCGTATCGGCCAGCACCGTAGGAACAGGACACGACCAACTCCGCCTCTTTCAAATAGAACGGCTGACGCGGCAACTCCAGGCCGACGGCGCCGACGACCACGACGCGGCCCTTTTGTCGAACCGAGTGAGCGGCTAATTCGACAGGGGCGTTTGACTTTGTTGCGGCCGTGATCAACACGGCGTCCGCGCCAATTCCGTTGGTCGCTTCAAATACCTGTGGCGAAGTGATGGACGCACTAGCTTCATCCGCGCCGAGTTGTTCGGCGAGTTTGCATTTCGTCGTATCAAGATCCGTGCCAATCACGCGACAACCTTGCGCTTTGAGCAACTGCACGGTGATTTGTCCAACGAGTCCGAGCCCGATGACCAGCACGGTGTCACCAAGTCCCAGCTTGGCCAATCGCACACCTTGCAGCGCGATCGAGCCGATCACACCAAACGCGGCCTTGTCCAGTGCCACTTCGTCCGGCACACGCGCACAAAGATGCTTGGGCACACACACGACGCCCGCATGCGGACCGTTGGACGCCACGCGGTCGCCCGGCTTGAGCGATTGAACGCCCGCGCCGCACGACAGCACGACACCGGCCGACGAATATCCGAGACTGATTGGCTCGTTCAGTTTTTCCGACACTTGCGACCATGTTCGCCACAGACCTTGCGTGCGAACCAGGTCGATGACCCGACGAACATGATCCGGCCGTTCCTTGGCCTTGGCGACCATCGATTTGCCGCACAAATCGACCACGTATTTTTCCGTTCCGGCGGAAATCACCGAGTAATGGTTGCAGATCAAAACATGGCCGGGGCGTGCGACCGGGTCGGGAACTTCGGTCAGATCGGGCTTGCCACGGTTCGCGCGTTGGGTCACTTGTAACAAGAGAGATCTCCTATCTATCGTGTTGGCTTGCGAGCTTCGATCAACAGGAACGTGCCAAACCGGTGGCCCAGCAGGCGGATCAACCAGCGGGGATAAATCTTCCAGATCAGTTTCGCAGTGGTGCTCTGATACTTTTCGGTGGGCTTCATGCTCAGCACGTCTCCGGGACCCAGTCGCGTCGTGAGCGAAACGTCTTCGAATCCGACGGCCGACAGCATCGAATTGGTTTCACGCAAGGTGTAGACTTTGGTTCCCGGGCTTTCCAGATTTTCCGCAACGGCCTGCCGAACCGACTTGAATGGCTTGCCTTTGAGCAACGCGTTCCAAATCCAAATCATCAGGCAGCTCCACGATCGCACGTGGTAGATCATCGCCCGCACGACGCCGCCTGGCTTGAGCACACGCATGGCCTCCTCAAAGCATCGTTGGGTATTGGGTGAGTGATGCATCACGCCCCACGAATAAACGACGTCAAACTGGTCATCGTCAAAGTGCAGATTCTCGGCGTCACCAACTTGCAAATGAAACTGGTCAGGATCGGCACCAGACAATTGAAGCCGCTCACGGGTTAGCTCGATCGCCGAGGGTGTCAGATCAATTCCGGTCGCAACCGCGCCGCCGTTGATCCAGCGTTGAAAGTCGGAACCGGCGCCGACGCCGATTTCCAGAACATTTAGATCGTGTGATTCGTCAAACTTGGCAAATGTGGGGATGAACGGTTCCAGCGCGTACCGGGTCTGCGAAATGGATTCAAAGAAGGCTTGGCGGGATTCCAGGGACCCATTTCGCGTGCCGCACGTCTCGTTTTCCCAATAATCGCGGACATCGTATTTTGCCGATTCCGTTTGGGCGATCATCTTTTGGTCCTCTTGAAGTTTGAGGTGCAAAACTGGCGCAAGCACAACGGATGAAAGAAAGCGGGATGGGAACAATACAAGAGCCGTTCACAGCATGTCAACGGCAGCTTGACCCTCGAATGTGGGTCGCAGATGGGCCGTAAGTCGCAGTCACACAATCACTTAACTGAGTCCCTCAGTCCCAGCCGTGCCAGCCAGTGCTTGCGTTCCGACGTTTTGGTGTTGTCCTTTTCGGGTGTCGCGATTCCGGTGTTTTGTGCGCGTTCAATCATCAAGAGTTTCTCTTCCAATTCTGTTTTTTCTCGCGCTAGTTTAGCGCGTTCGGTGGAGATTTCGATCTCCGCGGTTCGCATTTTCGCGTGCCACTCCTCTTGCAACTGGCGCAGGCTTTCCCGTTCTTCCAGAATCAACGCATCCTGGTCGAACATCCCGCCGATCGCGGCCGCACCGACCGCGACTTCGCCGATGCTGCTGGATTGTTGATCGAGCAACTGTTGCAGCTCTTGAATCTCCCCATCTTTCTCCGCCAGCAATCGGTCCGTGGTTTCCATCAACCGCTCGACTTTCACGCGGCTCTGATAGGAATCATCATCCGACGCATCGTCATCTGACTCCAATTTCTCCATGATGTGTTGTTTCATGGACTCCCAATCCATCCCCGACATCGTTCCCGTCGCGGGCTGGGACGAATCGGACTTTGCATCGACAACTTTTTGCTCCAAATCGGCGTTGCGCGATCTTAGTTCGCGAATGTCATCGAGCGCCATCGCAAGGCGTGATTGCAATTCTGCGATCTCTTCCGAGACTCCTGTTTCAGAGGGAACCTGCTGGTCGACGTCGGTCGCTGGCGAACCGTAGCCCTGAGCGTCTTCGAGCAACAGGGAGCGGCAACGCTCGAGTTGTTCGAATTGCTCCCGCATTTCCGCGATCAACACAGACTGTTGCTCAGCGGATTCGGCTTGAAGTCGCTGCCACATTTCTTGTTGCTCGGACAAGTCGATTTTGAGCTGTTCGAGATAGGTGACTTGCTCGTCGACGTGTTGCTGACTCTGTTGGAGTTCACGTCGCTGCGAAGCGATGTCTTGTTGGTCTTGCTCAGTCGATGCCGACAGCGCTTGAAACCGCTCGTTCATCGCCGATTGAAAGTGGCGAAACGCATCGCGATAATCCGCCAATTGGCGGCATACATGCTCGTGGCGCGTGCCGAGCGTGCCGATACCCTCTGACGTCCAGTTCTGCCTGGCGGCAGATTGATCGAGTTGCTGTACCATTCCGATCGCGTGGTTTGTGACGATGCTAACAGCGCACGCTGTGCGGACTGCCCTGGATACTTACTTAATCTTTATAGGTTAGAAGAAGTGGTTCGTCAAAGCGAGAAGTTCGTTTCCGCATCTCGGTGTTTAACCGGCTATCCCGATGTAAGCAATCCCGCGAATCGCCAAACGTCCAGGCCGAGGACAAACACCATCAGCGAAAGGATGAACGCAAATCCCGCGATCGATAGTCCGACAAACCATTTCTCGCTGGGCTTTTTGCGCGTGATTCCTTCGTAGGCCAGGAACATCATGTGCCCGCCATCGAGGACCGGGATGGGCAGGAAGTTGACCACGGCAAGGTTCGCGCTGAGCAACGTCAAAAAGATCAGCAATCGCGAGGTGCTCACCGATGCTTCGGAGGTCGCGGCGTAAGCAATCGTAAACGGTCCGCCCAGATTCGTGGGAGAGATTTCGCCGGAGACGAGCTTCTTCAAGAAGTAAACGACCTTCATCGCCGATTCTTTTGTTTCGCGAACGCCCAAGCTAAACGCCTCGCCCCAAGAGGCTGCAACATGGACCTGTGTGTGGGATTGGAACACGACCCCTCGATTGGGATTAAACCAACCAGCCGCGACCGCCGGTTGGATCTTGGTTTCTATTGTCGCCTTGCCTCGTTTGTATTTAAACACGACCTTCGAGTCTTCCAGGGCTCCTTGCAGCAGGGTATGAATGTAGGGCCAACTCTGGTCAGACTTCGTCAGGTCAATTGGCCTGTCGGTGCCCCGCTTCGACTGTTTCGCCCTTTGCTCTTTGTCGGCCGCTTCAAACACAACACTTGTTATAACGTCACCGCGCTCGATGCCGCACTTGGCCGCGGGTCCGTCCGCCGTGACTCCGCCAACTTCATTTTTGATCGCGAAGGCAATTCCAAGTTCGTCGCACAACCAGGGAGCATCCAAATAGGTGGCGACGGCGGATGTCGTTGGCGGACGCGGTCGCAACTTGACGGTTAGCGTCTTCTTCTTTCGCACGATTTCTAGGTCTACCTCGACCACATCCGCGTCCGCGTCGGCGAGTAATTGACGAATCTCATTCGGCAAGGTCAGCGGGTCAATCGATTTGCCGTTCATCTTTTTGATGACGTCGCCGGTCTCTAGGATGTCCTCGGCAGGCGAACCCGGTTGCACGCCAAGGATAGGCCCCATTCTCATGACCAAGCCGAATGTCTTCATCGGATTCGGCGCAACTTCGATCTCGACACGCTCCGTTGTGGGTTCTTCGTCCTTATTGTCCGACTTGATCGTCCGCTCGACGGTAAATGTCAGCGTCTCGGATGGGTGTTTGGCAAGATAGCTCTTCAGTTCAAACACTTCCTTGATTTCCTGACCATTGACCGCAACGATCTTGTCACCGATCAGAATTGGCTTTTTGGACTTGCCTGCGGGCGCGAAGTCAAATACTTGACCAATCGTGGTGGTTGCCGATGGGCCCACACCAAGCACAGGAAAAGGATAACCGTTGATGATTCTCTCGGGTCGGATCTTGATCCACTCTTCTTCCCCACTCGCGGCGCGTCGGACCAAGATCTCGAGGTCCCGTTTGTCGCCGTTGAGCACCACGGCGTTTAGCAAGTCGTGCCGGAAGCGAAGAAACTCACTCTTCACGCCATCGCGACCAATCTGAATCATCTTGTCACCGGGTAACAAACCGACGCGATACGCCGGGCCGCCAGGTGTCGTGGAACCGATGAAGCACGATGGGTTTTCCACACCAATCCGATAAGCCACCATGGCGAAGATGACCGCGAAAATCAAATTCATGATCACGCCAGCCGAGATGATCGACATGCGTTGGGGAACGTTCTTGGCTTGGTAGCTGCGCGGATCGAGTTCTTCTTCGATCTCTTGACTAGCCGCCACAACTGGTTCCTCCGGCTTTGATTCGACGGTGTTTGCCTCCTCCGCAGGCTGCTCTTGCTCGGACGCTTGTTCGTCCGACGACTCGTCGTCCGACTTTTTCAACTTGGACCGCTCCATCTCTTCGCCATAGCTCGTCGGGTCGTCGTCCTGTCCCAACATTTTTACGTAGCCGCCCAGCGGAATAATTCCCAATCCATATTCCGTTTCGCCATATTGAAATTTGAACAGCGCGCGCGGGATGAGCACCCGGCCGGCGATCGATATGTCGAAGAAGTCGAACCCGATGTAGAATTTCTCGCACTTGACGCCGCAGGCTTTGGCAATCAGAAAATGCCCCAACTCGTGAACGAAAATGACGATTCCCAAGCCAATCATCATTTTGGCAAACGCAATCACACCTGAAAGGTCAATGCCGGAACTTTCGGCGATTAAGTACAAACCCACTTTGATATCTCCTCGCGTGCCCAGGCGTCGAGCCGGAGCAATTCGTCTAATGTCGGATTGGGATCGAAATGGTGGCTTTCCAAAATGTCACGGCAAGCGGGCACAATTTCGACAAAACTCAAGCGGCCTTCCAGGAAACCAGCGACGGCCGCTTCGTTGGCTGCGTTGAATACGGCACCTGCCGTGCCGCCGGCCTTGGCAACTTCATGGCCTAACTCCAGGGCAGGAAATCGATCGGGGTCCGGCGGCTCGAACTGCAAATTCATCATTTCCGTCAGGTCAAGCTTTTTCGCCGGGCCAGGAAGTCTTTCGGGATACGTCAACGCATATTGGATGGGAAGACGCATATCCGGCGGACTTAGCTGGGCCAGGACCGAACCGTCCGTAAATTCTACCATCGAATGGACGATTGATTGAGGGTGGATGACCACATCAATCCGATCAGGATCAACGCCGAACAGCCAGCGGGCTTCGATGATCTCCAGCGCCTTGTTCATCATCGTCGCTGAATCGACCGTAATTTTGGGGCCCATGTCCCAGGTCGGATGAGCCAGTGCTTCGTCGACGGTCACGTGTTGCAACTGGCCCAGCGTGTGCCTGCGAAAAGGCCCGCCGCTCGCGGTCAAGATGATTCGTGCCACTTCGTCGTGGTTGCCGGCGCGAAGGGCTTGAAACACGGCGCTGTGTTCGCTGTCAACGGGCAGAACGGTTGCGCCGCATTCGGACGCCCGCCGCATCGCCAACTCACCAGCCACGACCAGCGTTTCTTTGTTTGCCAGGGCAATCGTCTTGCCAGCTTCGATCGCCGCCCAAGTGCTTTGCAGCCCGGCGCTTCCGACAATCGCCGCCACCACGACATCGATCGCCTCGTCGCTAGCAACTCGCTGCAACCCGTCCTGTCCAATTACAAGCTCTGTTTCGGCCGGAAGTTCGGACCAATCGAATCTCGCCGCTTCTTGCTCGTCGGTTGCAACAATCCATTTGGGCCCCACTTGCTTTGCCTGCTCCATCAGTGGTCCCAACCGAGCGTGAGCCGACAGTGCCATCGCCCGAAATGAACCATCGCAGCGAGCAATCACGTCAAGCGTGCTTTGACCGATGCTGCCGGTCGAGCCGAGGATTGCGATAGTTTTCGTGTCGCTGGACATCAATTTCGTTGCGTGAATTCACAATGGTTGCGTTTGGTCAACAATGCCGCGCCGATCACGCGCGTTCCACAAAAAAGTCGAGGAACATTTGTTAATCCATAACAACGGTGCGGATTGTGAGAGAGGATTCGGTTGTCACGAATCCCCAAGCGTCTTGAGAAATCGAGCTAACACAAAGGCAGTTAGGGACTTCCGCTTGGCAACGGCATTGTAGGACTGGTGGATGTCCCGAACAAGGCTGATTGTGTCTCGGCGGTCCTTCCCGGCGAGTTGTTGTACAAAGCTAAGCCAACTCCTAGGATAAATCTGCGACCCGAGGTCCGGCACGAAGGATGCAGCGTCGCTTGACTCTCTGGGTCGACCATCCAGGCGAAATATTCGACTCAGAGAGTCGAGCTACGAAACCGCAGGAGAAACCCGTTCTCATGAATCACGACGAAAACAACGACCCGCGAAATAACGATAGCAAGAGCGCTTCCGGCGGATCCGGCGTTTTTCTCTACGTGATGTTAGCCGCCGGTATTTTCCTGATCGCAGCGATGATCATGGGCGGGCCGTCCGATTTCAAGCTGTCGGTAACGGATCTGCGAAAACTTGCCGAGAACAGCGAGCGTGACAACAAAGGAAGATTTGTCGAAGGAAAAGACGGCACGTTGACCAAATCCGAGGAAGACTATACCTGGGTGTTCAGCAACTTGCGCGATGTGCAAAAAGATGGCGATCAACTCATTGGCCAGATCGACATCAAGAAGGTTTTTCACAAGAAAGATGGCCAGGCGGAAGCCACGGAACCTAAATCGTTCGAGAACCAGACGTTCAAAACGGGCAACATCACCGAACAGCAAATGAACGAGATCATCACCATTTGCGATCGAAAAGCCCGCATCGCCGTTTATGGAGACGAGGGGCCCAGCTTCATGGAGAAGTATGGTTTCCTGATCTTGATGACGGCGCTCATCTTCTTGATCTTTCTGTTCATGATGCGGCGATTGACCGGCGCGGGCTCGCCGATGCAATTCGGACGCAGCCGCGGCAAGCTTTACGCTCAAGAAGATCTCGGCGTCACGTTTAACGATGTTGCCGGAATCGACGAAGCGGTCGAAGAAGTCAAAGAAGTCGTGGACTTCTTGAAGAATCCGGAAAAGTACCAGAAGCTAGGTGGTCGCATCCCCAAAGGCGTATTGCTCGTCGGACCTCCCGGCACGGGCAAGACACTGTTGGCCAAAGCAATCGCTGGAGAGGCAGGCGTGCCGTTCTTCAGCCTGTCAGGGAGCGACTTTGTCGAAATGTTTGTCGGCGTCGGTGCCGCTCGCGTCCGCGACATGTTTCAACAGGCCGAAACGAAAGCCCCCTGCATCATCTTCATCGACGAACTGGATGCTCTGGGCAAACACCGCGGCGGCAGCGCGATCGGCGGACACGACGAACGCGAACAAACCTTGAACGCATTGCTTGTCGAAATGGACGGTTTCGATTCCAACGCCGGTGTCATCGTCATGGCCGCCACGAACCGGCCCGAAACGCTGGACCAGGCCCTGCTGCGACCCGGCCGGTTCGATCGAAACGTTCTCGTCGACCGCCCCGACATCCGCGGTCGGGAAGAGATCCTCAAAGTACACGTCAAAAACGTCAAGCTGGACAAGGAAGTCGACCTCAAACACGTCGCCGCGATCACACCGGGCTTCGTCGGTGCGGACTTGGCGAATCTCGTAAACGAAGCCGCGCTGCTGGCCGCACGAGCCGACAAATCGACCGTCAGCATCCAGGAATTCAACGAAGGCGTCGAACGTGTGACTGCGGGTTTGGAAAAGAAGCAGCGGGTCATGAACGAAGACGAAAAGAAACGCGTCGCCTATCACGAAGCCGGCCATGCGTTGGTCGCGTTCAGCTTGCCGAACACCGACCCGGTCCACAAAGTGTCGATCATTCCACGCGGCATCGCCGCCCTGGGTTACACGATGCAACGCCCCGATGGCGACCGTTACCTGATGACGCAGTCCGAATTGGAAAGCCGCATCCAGGTCTTGCTCGCCGGCACGATCGCCGAAGAGATCATCTTCAACGACATTTCCACCGGTGCCCAGAACGACCTGGAACGCGCCACGGAAATCTCCCGCAGCATGGTCATGGAATATGGCATGAGTGCCTTGGGCCGCGTGAACTATCGCGACAGCAAACGCTCGCCGTTCCTTGCCGCGGTCGAAGAGCAATCGCACACCTCGCACAGCGAACAGACCGCCCGCGAGATCGACGAAGAAGTCAAACGCATCATCGGCGAAGGCATCGACCGCGTGCATCACATTCTAGACACGCGCAAGGACGCTTTGATCGCGCTGACCAACCGCCTGATCGAAGTCGAATCGGTCGACGCCGACGAGCTAAAACAGATCGTCGAGGAGAGCTCCCCCGGCCCATTGGTCGTCCCCGGCACCAATCCGGCGCCGTCGCTCGCCACCGAGTCCGACGCGTCGGACGAACCCGACACCAACATCGCCGAGTCCAGCGGCTAACGACAGCGAGTTTCGTTACCGCGAAGCGGTTAAACGCCGCAGCCCCGGGGTGCGCGGAAGACCGCGACCCACCTCTAACATCTATGGCTTGCTCCACGCACCCTACATGGGCTAACACTCGAATCTTGCAGGGAAGTCGATGGGTGCGTATCATAGTTGGTACTCTAATTCACTTGACTTTCGTTCTTCTTTTCTGCTTTTTGGATTCGAGCAGTCGCAAACATCGTCTGGGAGTTGTTGCGATGTCGATCGGCACGACTTGGAAACGACGTGTCACGGAAGAGACGTCCAAAACTGCGGCAAGCAACGTTGACGTCAGTCAAATCCCTACGAATCTGCCGCCGCGCGATCCCAAGTTTGTCGGCCGGTTTACTGAAATCGACGACATCCGTGAGACCCTCGCCAAAACAAAAAATGTCGCGCTGACCCAACCTCCCGTGCCACACAAAGACGGTGGTGTCGGCAAGACATCGCTGGCGATCGCTTATGGCTGGGCGAAACTTGCGGAGTATCCTGGCGGTGTTTTCTTTCTTCAAGATGATGCACCGTCGTTGATGATCGAGTTGGCGCGGTTGTCGGATCTGCTGGAGTTGCCGATTCAGTCGACGCAACGAGCGACGGCCCAAGCGGTGATCAATCGCCTGGCTTCGGGACCACCTTCGCTGTTGATCGTGGACAACGTCGCCGAATCGCAAAAGTGGTATGAAGCCATCCGCACGAACGTTATCCCGGAAGGCAATTGCCATCGCTTGATCACGACACAGCGTACGGAGTTGGAATGCCTGAAGATGATGACGATCGGCCGGCTGCAACAAGAGCAGAGTGTGCGGATGTTGGCCGAATTCCGTCAAGACGCCGGCGATGCCGAGAACGAATCGCTCGTCGGCGAAGTGATCGACGTCTTGGGTGGATTGCCACTGGGGCTGGCCACGGTCGGAGCATTTCTTGCGGTCAATCAAAGCGTGACGCTGCGGCAGTGTGTTGATCGTCTCAAGCAACGCGAGTCGACGGCAGCGGATGCGCCCAACGCCGGAACATCGACGCCCAACTTTCAACAATCGGTGAACGCAGTGATCGAGGATGTTGTGACGACGCTGCCCATTCAACACCGATTGGTCCTCGAACTCGCCTCACTGCTCTGCCATCGCGAGTTCATGACCAAGTGGCTGGTCGAGTTGTTGCAGACCGAAGCAGTAAGAGCGGTCGTCCATGAATCGGGCCAGCCGGTTTTCGAACCGACCAGTGTCGTATCCGATTTGATATTCTTGCAACTGCTGCGATCGCTGGGCAAGGGCCACAAGTCGCTGACGATGCATCCCCGTTTGCGGGCGCGGCTTCACGAACGATGCCGGGCCAAACAGTTTGCGTTGAATGATGCAATTTCGCTTGTCGTTCAACTCGCCGACCGGCGTTCGCACATTGGCAACTTGGCCGTGCAAAAGTCTGCCTTGCGTGCCGAACTGTCGCCGCTGTTGGATCTCGCCGAGCATCTGCACCAATGCGGACGGCTCGAAGCGGCCGTCAAAGTCGTCAATCAACTCGCACCGCCGCTCCATTCGCTCGGCCGCGACGCCGAAGCCGTGGCGGCCATCGATCGCTTTAAACCGACGGAAATCGTCGACCAACTCCCACCTGCCGTCGGTGCGGTCTTGTTGTCAAACAAAGCCGCCGCGCTGACCAGTGTCGGCGACCTGCGAGCCGCGCACCGATACATGGAACACGCCTTACAAATCGAGCGACAACATCTACCCGCTGGCGACCCGGCGCTGGCGATCCGTCATTCGAACCTGGCCGGTATCTTAAAAACCCTCGGCGAACTCGACCGAGCCCGCCAACACATCAAAGTCGCGATCGCGATCGAAGAAAGGCATCACGGTCCCGAGCATTTGACCTTGGGCCTACGCCGCTGGTGGCTCGCGGACATTGAATCGGCTGCTGGAAATAGAGAAGAAGCGCTTAGCCAATACGAACATGCGCGCGAGATCATGTCGAAGCACCTACCGTCGGACCATCCGCAGTTTAGATCGCTGGTTGATGTACTGTGCGAACATCGCGAAAAAGTAACTATCCGATAACTTGCACACCGAGCGCTGATCGTGATGGTCGATGCTAAGAAATGGGGGGACGGAAGACTTGCGACGCGGCATACGCGGAGCGAGTTCTAACTCGTCGGGAATTGCACCAGGATAGGCATGGTGTACGTTGACAGGCCGTTCTGACACAAATAGCTTTAGTCTTGTGCCTAGCCCGTCGAGTCGCATGAAGGCGCGCTACCTAACCAACGTTCAATTCAAGCCTATTTTGCGTTGCTAAATCAACTTGGAGCAAATGACGCCTCCTCATGTCCACAAGCGACCCATTGCCTCTTGATCAACCCAACAATCCACAACGCCGAAACATCCCGATACATCGAAAAATCCTCTACTCAGTCGTCGTTGTAGGAATCGTGTTCATCTGCGGGGAGTTGGCGAGCCGCTTGATCATCGCGGCTACACCCAATGCCCGATGGCGTTTTCACGAGAACATCGTGAAAACCGTTGGGTTCGGCGAATTGAACGATATTCTCGAACCTCATCCTAAGCGATTTTGGCGAGTAAGACCGAACATTGACCGCAAGATCCTGCGGGGGCGCATCCTTGATTCCGCGCCAATGGCATTCACTGTGTCCACCGACGATGCTGGACACCGGCGTATGGCCGAGGTTTCTGGCGCGAACCAAACAGTTCTCTTTCTGGGCGACTCATGCACGTTTGGCATTTCGGTAAACGACGAGGAAACATTTTCAGCACTGTTGCAGGATCGGATCGATGGCTTGCAGTGTATTAATGCGGGCGTTCCTGGCTATTCTACATTTCAAGGACGCGTTACTCTAGAAGACATGCCATTTGACAGCGTGCCGGATGTCGTCGTCATTTCCTTTTTGTTTAACGACGAAGCGCCGTGGGATGGACTGAGCGACCATGAACATGCCAGACAGCTTGCGCAAGAGCAAGCTCGGCTCATACCTCGGAGCCGATTGATGACGCTGCTGGCGAGTCTCAAACCACATCCAAAAAACGACAACCAGCAAACGCAGCGGCCGCGTTTGACGGACCTGGAGTATGCGGACGAGTTACAGCGAATCGTTGGCCGCTGCCGTTCGATGGGAAGTCAAACGATCTTGATGATTTGGCCAATGATCTGGCAAATGAACGATACGCATCCGATTGGCAAACAGAACGTGACACGCCAAATGGCGGACGCTGAAGACGTTTTGCTAATCGACTTGGTATCACTGTTTCGTTCGCACGGGGCAGAGCGGCTATTCGCCGACGTGGTTCACGCAAATGCGGAGGGACACCAAATCGTTGCCGGACGCCTGGAATCCGTATTGCGCGAAAACTCTCGAGCGCGGGTTGCCAAGCAGAAGTGATTTTTCCAGGCACCAGCGGTTAATCACTCTCATCCTTGGAACCCACCAACATTTCGGCAACATGCCCCTTCAGAAACCGAGCAATTTCACGAGCTGCAATATCGTGCGCGATCTCATTGGGGTGTTGATCTGTAGCGTGGACCCACAATTCGGGTCCTTCAAAGTCGCGAAAGTGGTCACGAAGATCCAAGACGTGAATCTCCTGCGACTGACAAAACTCCGCCACAGTCGTATGGATCGGCTGAAATGGATAATCGCCGTTGAGGTCGTAAAAGAAAGGGAAAATAACGACACAAAGCCGAATGTCATTTTGGTCACAAATTACTTTGATGTCGTACAGCGCATTTCGACTCGCACGCCATCCGGTGCTGTCAGGCCGGAAGCTCTCAGCACAGTCTTGGATGTAGCGATTCGCTTGCAAATGCTTGAGAATGCGATAGCGACTCCAACTCCATAGATACGAGAAATTGGAAAGCCTGTCAGTAGATTGATAGATGCTTGTGTAGTCTCTAAAAAAATCGATCTTGGGGGCGTTTCGAAAGAGATCTTGTTCAACATCGTTCAAGACATAATGCACAATCACCAGGTCCGGATCGAAGGCGAGTCCTTTCGCGATCAACTGGTCGCGCTGATTTTCCGTATTGAACGCGGTTAGCCCCGCATTGATCGTTTCGATGGCTTCTGGCCCGCTTTCCCGCAGATGGTCTGCAAGTTTCGTTAGGCAGATGTCTTCTCGTTTGACACCCTGCCCCCAAAGATAGCTGTCACCCAAACCAAGTATCCGAAACACTCCCACCGGTTTGTCCAGCGTGTGTTCTACGTCGCGCCAGCCAATAGAATTGTGCCTGTGTGCGATTGTATTTCCAGGCTCAAAATACATCCTCGGATTTGAGTCGTACTGGCTTACGATAATCGAGTTAGAGTAGAAACCAAACGCCGTTGGCTCGACTTTCATTCCTGCGATTGGGAACACACGATCAACGCGAGGCTGATGATAATCTCCTCGGATCCCGGCAATGCGGAAAACAAGCTCCAAAACCAACAGCGTCAACATCGTTGACCCTAGCAGGAGTAATAGCTTCTGGCCAAGCTTTTTCTTACTAAGGTTAAGGAACGCAAACATGTTCATTTCTTGCAGGAAACTGACTACACGGATCGTTACTGCCCCATGATTGCAGGATGCACACTTCCTGCCGATTGTAACCTAACCGTCAGGTTGCTCGCTGGAACGGCGATCGTTGCGACCGTTTGAATCAGAACGTTGGGTGAAAAATGTAACGACCAAACCTATAACGAGGGCAAGCCAAGAACATCCGCTCAAAACCGCGGCTCGATAAAAACTGCGTGGAACGTAGTTAAATTCAAGCCGATGCGTACCGGGCTCGAGCACCACACCGCGCATGACGCGATTCGTTCGTAGAATTTCTTTTGTCTGGCGTCGACCGCCGCTCTCGTGCACGAGTTCCCAATGTTTATCAAAAAGGTCGCTCAAAACAACGAGCCCCTTCGATGTCAGTTTAGCATCCACCACGACGCGCTGAGGGGAGTAGTGCGAAACTCGACATTGCTCGCTGGCCGAAGCTACGGGGAACATGTATCGTCCGGTCTCGAGTGTGTTCGACTCGACCATCGCCGTTTCCTTCAACTTGAACGAGCTGTTCGGGAAAGAAATCACTTTCGACAACTCGCGCAACCGATAGGTATCGGCCGGATCGGGTGGTTTGACAACTTCCCAATTATGCAGGATCCAGGCACGGGGAAAATAATCACGGTTGTAAAGCACGCGTAAGTCGTCGAAGCTTTGATCGGGTAGTTTCAGCGAGATCTCTTCCAGTGGTGCGCCCGTTGGGATGACTTGTCGCTCTTTGCCGGCAACAGCCCACGACCGCTGCAAACCGACCGTCGACAACCTGGAAACGAGTGGATCATTGTGATGCCGAATAACAAAATACTTCGTATTCAACACATCATAAGCTTGTCGTGTGTTGACGAAAATCGGTTGCTGGTTCCCGGAATCAAACATCCGTTGAGACCACAAGAGTTCGAGGTCGTAGTTGATAAACGTTCCGTAGGAATTTACGTACTCCACGCGAGATGCAAGGTTGTAATTTGGAGCCATCACATCGTAAAGCCAGCGTTCCCCCTCGGAGAGTCTGGAAGTCGATGATTGCCCCCACCAAGAATCAGGCTGCAACCCCGATTGTTGAAACACTCGGAATGGCTGCGAGACACCGCCACGTTGATCGGCGAATCGTTCTTCGGCTCTTTCAATCAGTGCCTGCAGTTTCGGCTTTTCGTTCCATTTTGTTGTGGAAGCGGTTGGCACCAACCATCCGTTCGCAAGAATCAAATCGAGGGTCACCAGGGCGAGCGTGGCGAATTGGAACTTCGGCTGGTGCATCTTCTTGTTCAATAGCCAGCCCAAGACAAGACCGATCACGGCTGTGTGACAAAAACTGTACATCGCATCCGCATAGGCTCCACCAGTGTCGAAAGGACCAAGAAACCCATGCGTGGAGATGCTCTCATTGAGGTTGTTCCACCAGGGCCAAACGCACAGCAGTGCTGCAATTGCCACGAGACTCAATATGCAAACACTCCAAAGTAGGTTCTTCAGTGATTGCACGTTTTCCTTCGTCAATCGATCCCATCCCGCGCCAGCCAACAAACTCAAGCCAAGCGCGGTGATGACCAACAACTTTCCGGGATAACGAAATGACGCGTAGGTCGGAAGCATGACCGTCATCAACCAATAGACCCCGCCGAATCCATCACCGACGAAAAAACCAGATTCAGCCGTTCCACTGGATATCAGCCGCATACACCAACCCAAACCGAATTTCCCAAGGCTGGCAAAGAAGGAGAGCAAGACACACAACGACTGCCAACAAAAGAACGCGTCGGCCCGTCGCAACGTCCAGGCCCACAATGCCAACAAGAACGGCAAAAGTCCCATATAGAGTGACGGTGTCCACGGAAAATCGGAAAAACCAGGCAGACAAATCCAACGACGGTTTTGTGAATGACTGCGGCCATTCACTCCTGGGAAAAGGTATTCAACGAAACGCCACGGCTCGACACTTCTTTCATAGACAGCAATGTTTGGCGGGGGCAGTTCTTTCCCTAATAGGACACTGTACCAAGGCGGCGAATCGTATTGAGGGAACTCGCTTGCTCGCCGAAAGTGGCCCGCAATCTCGTAGATGTTTCGTGGAACGGGTGATGTTCTTCCGCGCACGCACTCCTGATTCCACTCATAAGTCGGCACTACCTGAATTGCCGACAGCAGCAGACCACAAATTGAGGCGACCGGAATTAGCACAATCGAGCGACGCCAGAAAGGCCGCGAATCTCCGGTTGGCTCGGATTTCTCAGCGCCCTTCATAGACAGTTGGTGACGTTTCAAACGAATCACGATTGCATAGAGAATCGCGAGCAGCGTTACGTTGAATGCCATTTGCGGATCGCCACCGAGCACCATCATGGCTTGGACGGCTCCCATGGCGGCTGCCCAAGCGAAACTCGATTTCGTCAATGTTCGCTCAATGGCAAAGCAAGCCGCCGGAAGCCAAGCCGCACTAATCAAAAATGGCAAATTGGAATGCTGAAACAAGACATTGCCGCAAAAGGCATACGACAATGTCGCGATCGTCGCCGCGTGTCGACTTGCGCAATTTGATCGTGCCAAAAAGAACACAAAAACTCCGGCCAGCACGACGTGGGCGGCGACAAACACTTTGAAGGCCAATGCCAACGGCAGTCCTAGATGAAACAACACCTTGCCAGGATAAAAGATGCAAAATGTCGCGTTGGCCGCGAGGGGCGAGCCACAATTGTCGTACGGATTCCAAAGCGGAATTCGCCCCGCTGCCCATTCTTCTTGAACAAGTTGAAAGGCGGGATAGTGAAAGTACCCGGAGTCATAAACGAAGTGTCTGGGCAGAAACAGCACAGACCCAAAGACCGAAACGAAGACGGCTGCGAAAAGAATTACCGCAACCCAAAGGCCACGGCTTGAAGATGACTCGGTCATCTATATCACCCGCAATTCATTAGCCACCCAACAATTTGTCGCGAGGCATTCCTGACACCACTAGTAAGCATTGTAGCCGACTACCTATGGGGCGAACACAGGGGTAGAGACACCGAACAACGTACGGCGGCACTACCAGTAGCTTGCCGACAAACACTTCAAAATGGAACGATCGCTGCGGCGGCCGACATTGTTCGCGCGACGCTTCTTGTTAATCGAGATACACCGAAGCGACTGCTGGAAAAAGAGAAGAAGCGCTCAGCCAATACGAACAAGCGCACGAGATCAAGTCAAAACATCTGCCACCTCAACATCCCCAGGTTCATTCGCTGCTCAGTATTCTAAAGAGCTATCGCAGCAAAGTTCACCATTTTCTTGACGACATGGCTGATATGCGTCAAATTGCCGCGATGGGCGACACGTGGTTCTACAAAATGATGGGTCAGGAATTTGGACCCTTTTGTGTTGACGAGCTGCAGCGAATCATTGCCAGCGATGAACGATTGGCAGACGTGTTGGTCCGCGAACATCCTCAGGACGAATGGCAATTCGTTTGGCGATTCGAAGAACTCAAGGTTGGTCGATCGAATGCAGTGAACGATCAAGATCAGTCGAAAGCGATTGTCGAAGAACTAACGCCAGCTCGACCAGACCATTTGACACCACAACAACGGTTTCTGCTTGTGCTCTTTGGGGTCGTGTTTCCCTGCCTCATCGCGCTGATAAATTATGTCGTTCTAAGACAGATAATCACTTCGGAGTGGCAGGTGAGCGGGGTCATCACCACGTTTGTGGTTTACATCGTCGAAATTGGGGCACTTGGTTTCGGCTTGGGATACTGCATTCAACATCCTGTGCTTCGTTTGGCCATTTTGATTTGGTGTGTGGTGTTCATTGATTTCTTGCTTCTTATCCAAGGCCTATCGAGGAACTACTTTGGTAGGTACGGTTTGTCGGCCAGAAACTATGCGGATAGTCTTCTGTTTGCGATGCTGTCGGGCCAGATTGGCATGGTTGCTGTTTGGGCGGTGCTCGGCAATACAAATTGGGTTTGGCGGCTTCCGGCGACGTTCATCGGAATCAGCTTGCTTGGATACCTGTTATTCTCGGTCGCACGTGGCGGTTCAGATTTCACGACGGTCATCTTGTTTTGCCAAACCGCCGCGACGGCCAGCCTCGGTGCGTTGATGTGGGTCTTCGGATTTCGCATTCAAGGGATCTCCGCACCCAGTGAAACCAACGAGCCAGATCCGGGCCGCTGGATACGCGGCCTTTTCAAGCGAGGGGCCAACCAGGCCACGACTCATGTTTTGCCATCGGGAAAGCGGCTGCAGTTTTCCATGTGGCACATGTTCATTTGGACGACCGCCTTGGCTCCGGTCTTTGCCATCTTGCGACTGGTGGATTGGGCGTCCATCAAATACTTGAGCAAGAACTGGTTTTTTCAGTACTCGTCGCTTGGCACTGCCTTTGCGTTGGTCTCGCTTGTTGCTCTTTGGGCCGCGCTGGGACGCGAGAGATTTGTGAATCGACTAGCGGTCTTAACCCTGCTTGCGCCCTTATGGGGCAGTGTCATTGGCGCACTTATGTTGTGGGGCTGGTGGGACATCGACTATCTGTCCCGTCGATTAAGTGGGGCCACGGATGTGATCATGATGTGGATCGCGTGGACTTTTATAGCCGCATTTTTTCTCGCCGGAATGCTGATGTTCTTTCGCGGCCGCGGGCTACGGCTGGTCCGAGTCGTGACGGCTCAAGCCAACACGCCGGACGATCTCGACTCGCACCGTCATCCTTCGCTAATCGACGGGAAACCGTCGAACTTGGACGTGGGGTGATCGTCATCACGAATCGAACGAACCGAGTGCGAACAACAGCCCGATGAGAAAGGATGCGAAGATGTCGAATCTCGATTTCACATGTCTAAGTCGCCCTTGTTTTGATCTGTTGTGCCAGGTAATGCGACGTGCTCATAGTCGTAATCATTGGATTCACGCCGCACGAGCATGGCAACGCGCTGCCGGCGGACCACCCGGAAACTCGATCACTTGACAAGAAGCTCACCGCACTCAGAGAGTGATCAATCGAAAGAGTAGTTTTGCTCTAAGAATTCGTCCGCCTTCTGTTTGATCTCCTGCATGATGACTTGATTTGCCCGATACTCAGCAATAAGTGCCTTCTCCCGGTCGATTTGTTCGGCTGGCCGACAGACAACGAAGAACCGCTCGCGTCGTTCATGATCTATTCGAAGAACCCCGCTTGGGGCAATGAGCAGATAAACCACCAGTAGGCTGATAGCCAAAACGAACGTTGTCAGTCGAAGATTACGGAGCATCAATCCAACGCGAGAACGCCAGTCCGCAATGGTTCGATTTCGCAAGATGCGAATCGTTTGCCATGTGAGCAACACCGTGATGGCGCCGACGAGCCCCACATAAATACCGCGATAAAGAATCCATTGGATCATCGCACCACCGAGAGACCTGATGGGTGGAAGTCGATGTCGTTCAACCTCAAAGTCGCTTTTCTTGGGCTGAATTTCTGGCACATGCAGGGAGTGGACCCAAGCCTGCATCTCGTAATCGAACAAGCTCCCATACCTTGCGTAACGCTGCGCAACGTAGGCCGGAGTCATGATACAAAGAGGGACAATGACCACGAGGCTCCAGAGCATTGCTCTGGCAATCGCCTGGTTTCGCGAATACTTGGACCCTTCGTCCGCTGCAGTCGATTTGCGAAACTTCTTCAGCAGCCGGTATCCTAACCAGACGGCGACGAGCAGGACGGTTGCTGAGATCACAATCACCAAGAACCATCCCTGAGTTTCGCGGCGAATGATTTCGGAGGGAGCAAGGCCGACCGCGAAAAAACTCAAGCCAATGCACATCGCTCCAACCAAAATAATTAGGACTGAACTAGCGTCCTTGCATGAACGTGTCACATTGGGCGTGATAAAAAATCCGAGGAACGCGACACAAGCACAACAAACCAGCAAAACGAAAATGGCCCGCGTCGCAACCGACGTAGTGATAAACTCTACTAAATCGCGAATCGCGTAAATGTCCGGTTGGACATGGAATTCCTGGACGGCTTTGTTTCTCAGGTGATAGTCCAAGCAGAGGGATCGAATCTTCTTCTTGATCGTAGTACGGGTAACGGACGCGTCGCCGGAAAGCGAAACATTGGGATTCAATTGTTTGATCTTGAGGATCTCGCCCAATCGCCATGCAATGCGGTATTTACCCAAAATGGACGCCATTTCCTGGCTGTCAACGTTCCGTATTCCTTGTTCGTGAATACGGATGGACCGCCAATGTGCATCAACTGCTTCCTGCGGTCGTTCATTCTTCAGCAGCATTTCGGCCCGATAACGTTCGGAGTTGGCGAAAGAATACACTAGGCTCCATGCACTACTATACCATTGGGTCGAACTCGTCCACGCTTCTCGCGCGCCGGCTGAAATCCCTGTCCGGCCAAAAATGGACTCAACACCATCGCCAGCAACTCGGTAGGGCAAGCGAAGAGGTTTCTTCATTCCCCGTTTTAAGGATTCGAGATTCTGGCGATACAACTCGCCGTCGGTAATTTCGAGAACAGGTTCATCGTCGCGATATTCGTAATTTGTGCTTTGCTGCCAGAGTTGATTGGCGGCCAGATAATCGTAAAGTGCATTGCCCGGATCGTGCGCCTCAGATTCGGCAAGAATGGACTGCCAGTTTTTCACCGCCGGAGCTTGATCGAACCAACTGGAACGGACCGCCAGGATCGCACGGATCTGCCACCAATGCCCCGCGTCGGGCTCCAATTCCGCGGCCTTATTTGCGTAGTCCATGCATCGCGGGCGACAACGTTCTCGATACTCAAACTTCGCCCGATCGAATGCTTCGTGGTCGTATTCATTGCGGCCTGTTTCTTTGTTCTTTGAAACGAAGTTCCGCTGATAACACCGATCAGAAAACTGGGCAAGGATCATCGCGGCGGCCATGTGCAATTCCGCCGAATCTGGATTGGCCTTCGTGATTCGCTCGAGCGTCGGCAACCAGAAACGTGCCTGCTGCGATGGCAACCTCTCCTCTAACGGGACGCCATTGGCAAACCAACCAAACGTTCCATGATGCACATGTGAAGTGACAGTTTCCCACCCCGTTTCGCAAACGCCTATGACGATCAAGTAACGAATCAGCGCACCAGCGAATGCAATCGCGACGACAATTCGCGAACCGAGTTTTAAACGCGATGCTGGAGTTCTCTCGGCCATGCCATTGATTCGCTCAAGTAAGCCGTACCTTGAATTGTTGAGCAAGATAATGTGAGGTGCCCATGATGGTGATCATCGGATTGACGCCGCATGAGCACGGCAAAACACTGCCATCGGCGACAAACAGGTTCTTCACTTCGTAACTCTCGCCGTCCGCCGATCGACTCGAATAGGCCTTGAACAACGCCAACCGCTTGAAACGACTTCCGCGCGGCGCCCAGGTGGCCGCTCGCCCAAGCGTTGAGCACCTTCGTACGTTCGTCGAGCGAAAGTTCCGAGAATCGGTCCCAGATGCCCGCCATGAATCCGTTCATCAACGAACTGCGGATCAGTGCGAGAGATCGCCGTAACTTCTTTTGCCCTTCCTCACCGCCGATGCGTTCAATCGTCTCTTCTGTCTGCTGTAAGACATGGACGTCGTGGGCGGAAAACTCGGCAAGCGAGTTTGCACCTTCGGCATCGACATTTTTTGGCACAAACGTATCGCAAATCTGTCGAAGCGTCTGCCGGTCGTTGTCTGTCAGGAAGGCCATGAATTACAATCCGAATAGGAGAACCATTGCCATGAAGAGTTTTGTCACATCGCTATCGACAATCGTGTTGATTCTATCGTTCGCGGAATCATCTGCCCAGGAAGATGGGATTCGCGTGTCGCAGAACGACGAACAGATCAACATCGTCACGCCAAAATTGGAAGCGGCGATTCGAAAAAAGGGATACGTCAGCGGTGTGGCCGGCGGATCGTTCATCGATCGCAAGACGGGATTTCGGGACGTCGGCTTCGGGCTGGACATCGTCGATTGGATCATGGAGCCTGGCAGCGACGAAGCGTATCGCGACGAACTGACAGAACGCATGGTTTACCAATTCGGCAATCCGTATCACGGAAAACAACCAAAGCGGATGATCGAGGGTCCGCAGATCTGCACGCAAGCTCGCGAAGTGCCCACCGAGATCATACGCGGCAAGGACTTCGTCGCCGTCAAAATGTGGTACTCCTACAACGTGGCTCCGCCCGGTCGAAAGACCGGATCGAAGTGGACACAAACCATCGTGTTTCCCGAAGGCAAGCGATACTTCGTGTCGAGCGATCACATTGACGCGGTGAACACCAGCGACGCGATGTTTCAACGGATCGATATGCCGGGCCACATCAAACACAACAAGGGCGACACGTTCAGCGAAGTGTATCTGAGTTATCCAACGACATCGCCAGCACCGGACATCCTTGGCAAGCCGGGCACGTATTCCATCAAGCGGAACAAAGACGGCCAGCGGATTTCGTCCAGTGCGTTCTTCAGTAATTTCGCACCGGACCAGGCACTGAATTATCGTCGCGAACACTTCAAAGACCGAATTCCAAAACGGTTCATTCGGGCTTATCGATTGCGCGACAAAGAAACCGGCAAACAAGGACCTTGGTTGGCCGGCATGACGCTCGACCCCGGCGTGGTCTACGAAGCATGGTGCCATCAGCGCGGCTACATCTGCATGATTCAGGAATTCGGTGGCCGGCGCGTCAAAGCTGGCGAGTCATTCAGCGCGGCCTTTATCGTCGGCTACTTCGATTCGATCAAAGAAATGCACGAGGTTTACGACCAATACGCTGGCCACACGGACTTGATGGCTGACAAACAGGGTTGGAAGTTGGTCAAGTAGGTGCACAGCGGCCACCAATCCGATACCATGTAACCTTGCCACGACCAACGTGCGGCCCCACCTATTCTTCTTGTCCAGTTCGAGAGCCCCTTTCGATGAGCGCAGCACCTTCCAAGATCGAAACCGACGATTACGATCCCGTCTTTCTTCATTCCCGTCGCGAAGCCGCAGTCATCTTCTGTGTTTGGCTGATCGGGATGATTTGGGCCGTGCCGTTTTGTTACTTCTACGGTTACATGTCGAACATTAAAGATTTCGATCCCTCGAATGTCTCGACGATTCTTGGCATCCCGACCTGGTTGTTTTGGGGCATCTTTGTTCCGTGGCTGGTCGCGGATGTGATTACGACGTGGTTCTGTTTCGGATTTATGGCGGAAGATGATTTGGGTGAAGACCCGCCGCCACAGGAAGGCTTTGACAAAGCTTCCATCGAATCCGCGGCAGATGCCGAAGAGAAGGAGTCGGACGAATGAGCACGACTTTTTCTTCACCATTGATCTTGTTGGCCGAAGGCGGATCGAACGCTGCGTTGGTCACATTCTTGCTCTACACGATTGCCGTGTTTGTCTTGGCCGGGGTGGCGAACAAACTGTTGCAAAAGAAGAGTTTTCTCAGCGAGTATTTTCTCGGCAGCCGCAGTCTTGGTGTCTGGGCCTTTGCCCTGACATTCGCCGCGACAAGTGCGTCCGGCGGAAGTTTCACCGGATTTCCCGCCAAGATCTATACACACGGCTGGGTACTCGGTCTGTGGATCGGCAGTTACATCGTGGTGCCAATCTGCGCGATGGGTTTGCTTGGTAAACGAATCAATCACGTCGCTCGGATTTCGGGCGCGATTACCGTGCCGGATGTTTTGCGAGACCGGTTCGGAAGCGCCTGGTTCGGACTGCTGTCTGTTTCGTTGATCGTGTTCTTTATGGCCTTCAATCTGGTCGCACAATTCAAGGCGGGCAGCTTGATTTTGAAAACGTTGCTGCAAGACGTAACCATGTTTCACTCTGCCGGGGCACAGTTCGGTCAGATGACGAGTGGCATTGGGTTTTTGAGCGGGGTTGATCCGGAGTATTTGATTTGCCTGCTCGCGTTTGGGATCGCGGTCG
This sequence comes from uncultured Pirellulaceae bacterium, assembly GCA_964343305.1. Lineage (GTDB taxonomy): Bacteria > Planctomycetota > Planctomycetia > Pirellulales > Pirellulaceae > CAYFJO01. The sequence goes on from CAYFJO010000002.1 coordinate 80,579, forward strand.
TGCTCTATACGACGTACGGCGGTTTTCGCGCGGTGGTTTGGACCGACGTGATGCAGGGCGTGGTCATGGTGGTCGGTGTGATGATCATGTTGCCGATTGCGATTTATCTGGTCGGCGGCCTCGTCAATGCGACGGCACAAAACGCACAGATGGTGCCGCCGAGACACGGAGAGGCCACGGTCGAGTTGCGATCGACGATGCGAGATGATTATCCCGTGCCAACGGGAACTTGGATTGCGCTGAGCGAAGGTGACAGCGCCCAGCGATTGTTCCGAGTCGCGAAGTCGACGGTCGTTTTAGCCGGAAAAAGGTCAGTGACGGACGTGTCGATTCTGGAAATCATGTCCGAGGGCGACATTGCCACAGTCCTCAAGAATTCCAAGATTGACGACCGGCTCACCGTGGTGGATGTGAAGACCACGCCCTACGCTTACGGCGATGGCCAAAAAGGTGTCTATGTCACTGGCCCGGGTCCAAGCAACAGAGATGGATTCGGATTTTTGCCGCTGAGCCTCGCGATTTCATTCTTCTTTATGTGGGCGATTTCAGGCGCGGGCCAGCCGAGCAGCATGGTGCGGTTGATGGCGTTCAAGGATTCGAAAACGCTCAAGCGGTCGATCTTCACCGTGGCGATTTACTATTCGATGATTTACTTTCCGCTGGTCATCATCTTTTGTTGTGCACGAGTCTTGATGCCTGGCATGGAAGTCGAACCGGATCGCATTATGCCAGCGATGGCGATTCACTTGACTGCGAAGATCGGCATGGGCTGGTTGGCTGGATTGCTGATCGCCGCACCATTTGCGGCAGTGATGTCGACAGTCGACAGTTTTCTACTGATGATTTCGTCGGCGCTGGTCCGTGATATTTATCAACGAAACATCAACCCGGCTGCGACGGAGAAAACCGTCAAGAAACTGAGTTACCTGTTTACGATGTTGGTCGGAACAGGTGCGTTGCTCGGCGCGGTAAATCCGCCCAGATTCCTGCAAGATATTATCGTCTATACGGGCAGCGGACTGGCCGCGTGTTTCCTTGGACCGATGGTCTTTGCGTTGTACTGGCCGCGGGCCAATTCCAGAGGCTGCATGGCGGGCATGATCGCGGGGTTCCTTGCTCACCTATCGATGTACGTGGCCGGTTTCCTCTTCTACCAACGATTCACACCTTATCGCTTGTTCAACCTGGACCCGATCGTTGTCGGTTTGTTTGTTTCGTTCGCTTCGGTTTACATCGTGACGAAGCTGACGCCGCCGCCTTCCGAAGAAATCGTGCGCAAGTATTTCTGCAAACCAAAATCTGAATAGGATCGACGCGAATCTATGTTGTTGTTTGATGCCCACCTGGATATCTCGATGAACGCGGTCGAGTGGAACCGTGACGTGACGCGGCCGATTGACGAAGTTCGCGCTCGCGAAGAAGGCCTGACGGACAAGCTGGATCGTGCCAAGGGCGTTTTGACTTTTGAAGAAATGCGACGCGGTGAGATCGGTCTTTGCGTCGCGACGCAGATCGCCCGCTATGTCGCGCCCGACAACGAGCTTCCCGGATGGCACAGCCCGGAAATCGCGTGGTCGATCGCGCAAGCGCAACTCGCCTGGTATCGCGAAATGGAACGCATCGGCCAAATGGTGCAAATCACGAACAAGGACCAGTTAAACAAGCAGGTCGACTTGTGGCAAAACAACCCGCCCGCGGACGCTCCGATCGGTTACATCCTCAGCCTGGAAGGCGCGGATTCAATTGTCACGCTCGATCATCTGCATCGTGCACATGAATATGGTCTGCGAGCAATTGGTCCCGCGCATTACGGTCCGGGTCGTTACGCACCGGGAACCGGAGTCGAAGGGAAACTGGAATGCGACGCCCCGGCTCTGCTGCGAGAAATGGACAAGCTGGGCATGATCATGGACGCCACGCACTTGACCGACGATGCCTTCTGGCAAGCGCTGGAGATTTTTCAAGGGCCGGTTTGGGCGAGCCACAACAATTGTCGTGCGATCGTTCCGTTTCAGCGCCAGTTCAACAACGATCAACTCAAAGCGCTGATCGAGCGCGGCGCGGTGATTGGCGCGGCATTCGATGCCTGGATGATGTATCCCGAGGGTTGGGTTCGCGGAAAAACGACGCCAGAAGAAACGGGCGTCAAGATCGAGTGGATCGTCGATCACATCGATCACATTTGCCAGTTGGCCGGCAATGCCAATCACTGTGGCATCGGATCCGATTTGGACGGCGGCTTTGGACGTGAGCAATGTCCTGTTGATTTACACACGATTGCCGATTTGCAATCGCTCGTCGAGATTCTCGCGAACCGCGGATACAGCCAACAAGATGTAGAA
>CAYFJO010000003.1:0-81282 GCA_964343305.1 uncultured Pirellulaceae bacterium
GCAAGTTTCAATTTCTGGGTGGGGGAATTAGCCGACATCTCGCGGAACGATGACGCTTGCGTCCGATATTGGAACGCAAGTTTGATGCTTTCGAACAAGCATCTTCAACAGATTATGAAACGAGCGCTGGCGGCGTCCGATCGCCTGTCTTTGCTCGATGTCCTACCGAGCAAACCCCAACTACTGATCGTCGTCGCCGAACAATTCCTCAGCGACGAAAGTCATGACGATTTGCGCCGCCAACTGATGAATCGTTCGCTGACTGAAATCGCATCGTTAAACGTTCCTCGAGCCGAACGATTCGAGATCAAAACGCGCATCTATCTTCAAATGAAAGAGATCGACAAAGCCGCCGAATTCGCAAAACTTGCCTTGGACGAACAGCCGGGGCGCCTTAGTTCTCGTGTGACGTATGCTCGCGTGCTTACACAAAAAGGTGATTATGTGGGCGCCATTCGGCAGTATCGAATTTGTGCCGTCATGACTGGTGACCAGCAACGATTTCAGGGCGAGATTGACTCTCTCTACGAAAAACGGAAAGAGAACCTCAAATCGAAACTGCCGAATTCTTGAGTCGCGGGGTGTGCAAGTCACTCAAGGCGCGTCTTTCACAATAATGTCGCAGTTTCAACGGCAAAATCACAAGAACCAGAACCGCTTCTTGGGGCGCGCGGGAACGGGCAGTTTGACTCTCTGGCCGGACAACATTCTAGCACTGTTCTCGTAGAACAACTCGTTTGCCACATCAAAGCTGGTCCAATCGACGACGCGATCAAATGCTTCGGCCACGATGGGGCGTCGCCGCAACGCGCCGTGGCCATCCGATCCAATCACGTGAACGATGCCCCGCTGAAACCAAGCTCGCAGTGCTCGCAGCGTTGCGCCCCGCAATTTCAGCACACTGTTGGCATTGACCTGAATCACCACTCCCAGGCTGATGAGATGCTCAATGTCCCCGTGACTCATCAGCAACTGGCTGTATCGCTCGGCGTGGGCCAGAATCGGCCGGACACTTCGCTGCGCACATTGCTGCACCAGCATGGTAATGTCAAAGTATGAATTGTGCGGCATTTCGATCAGCAGATATTGGCCCGCGTCGCCGACTGTCATCAACTCGCCCTGGTCCAGGCGGTCGATCAAATCGACGTCGATCATCACCTCGCCCATCGGCACTACCTCGATGCCAATCTCTTGCTCTTTGAGTTGCTTTTGCAGTTCCACACATGATGCGGCGATCGCCTTCCGGTCAACTTCCGGCCACTGAGGTCCCTGATGCGCGACACAGGCGATGTGCCAAGTGCCCGATAGCCACGCCATACGGCACATTTCGACCGCCTCGTCCATCGTCGCTGGACCGTCGTCCAATCCGGCGCACAGATGGCAATGTATGTCGGCAAAACGGGGTGGAGCCATCGATTCACTCGGCCTGCAACTGGCTGCGTTTCAGTGTGAGCGAGTAGACGGACTTCTTGTCAATCGTGATGCACTCGAACGTCAACTCCGGATCGTCCTTCATCAAATCAAACGTGATCATGCCGAAAAAGTTGCCTTGGTTGTAGGAAAACAGTGCTTGCGACTTGGTCCCATGAGTATGGTTGTTGGTCAACTTGGATGTTTCGAACTCATAAAGCGTGTAGCCGTTGGGGCGTTTGATCTCGTACACATCGGTGCGATGACGGTCAGCCGAAAGCAGAATCACGCCACCAATCCTTTCACGATCGATTAATGAAAAAATCTCCTCCCGCTCTTTCGGCACGCCCCACCAGGAATCCTTGCCGCCTTTGTCCGCCGTTTCTGTCCACAAGGTGCCGGATGCAATGACTTTAAACGTGGCTCGCGAAGCTTTCAATTTTTCAAGTAGCCACTTTTTCTGCGCCGGACCGAGCATGGTGCCGTCCTTGAACGAACGATAGTACCGACCGTCGGTCATAAAGAAGTCGACGTCGCCGATCGAAAAATCAAACCAGCAACCGGGCTGTTCATCGCCTCCGCCGTAGTACGGATTGACCCAATTCTCTTTGAACACCTTCCAGACCGGCACTTTCCAATCCGGCTTGAAGGGATCGAGTCCGCCAGCACAATCGTTTTTGCCAAAGTCATGGTCGTCCCAGATGGCGTAAGCCGCCGTGCCGGCCGTCAAACGCTGAAACTCGGGACGTAGTTGCCGACGGTAGTAGTACAACCGGTGGCGATTGCGATGTTCAGGATCATCGATGTACAGATTGTCGCCCAAAAAAAGAAAGGCATCGGGACGATAAGCGGCAACCGAATTCCAAATCCGTTCCTTATCGGGATTCACTCTGGCACCACCCCCGAACGCGATTTTGAATTTCGCCTTTTGATCTCGCGATGGTGCCGTGCGAAAAGATGGCCGCCAATCCAGCGCCGCTTCGCCGTCAACGACCACATCGTAATAATAGGTCGTCAGCGGCTCCAAATCGATTAAGCCAATAATCGCCGTCAAATCGCCGTCCTTTTTCGTGCGGACTTCTTTCGAACGTCTCGCGTCGGAGAGATCGGCCTGCTTGCCAAAAACAATTTGCACATCCGCCGCGACTGGCGTCCGCAACCAAATCTTGGCACTTCGATCCGTTACACACCCAAGCATCGGACCGCCAAACAGCCGAAGATGGTGCTTTTTGATCTGCGCGGCAACCGCGGGCGTTTGATTGACCGACGCCAGCGACGCATCGTTCTTCCCTTCGTCATTGATTCCAACACCATTGAGGAGTGCGTCGACAAGCACTCGCTCCAGTTCTCCCAACACAGGGGTGTCCAGCGAAGTGGGAATGATGTCCTTCGCCAGTCCAACGTTAGTGGTAAACAACGTCTGGGTAAGCACGATTATTGTTGCAACTCGTCGCATGGATGAATTCCTTGTTCCTGATGTCAATTCGCAAGGCAAACAATCATACTATCAAATCACAGGTCAAAACAGGTTCACTCCGGAGGCATCGACATGAGATGGATTATCATTCTGGTACTTTTGCACGCCGCTATCGCGAACGCGAGGTCGGCGGAACGTCTAAATGTGTTGTTCATCGCCATCGACGACTTGCGTCCCGAACTTGGCGTTTACGGCAGTCCCGCAAAATCACCGCGCCTCGACGCGCTGGCAGCGGCCGGGACAGTGTTTGATCGGGCCTACTGCCAAGTCGCGTTGTGCATGCCCAGCCGCGGATCGCTGATGACAGGTCTGCGTCCCGACACGATTCGAATGTACGCGTTTGACCGCGATTTTCGCGAGACCGTGCCCGATGCCGTGACACTGCCCGAACAGTTCAAAAAACACGGCTATCACACCCAGGCGTTCGGCAAGATCTTCCACAAAGACGATCCGCAGTCCTGGTGCACGCCACTGTGGCGTTCGCGACAACCGGAATATCACACCGAAAAGGGCACCAAGATTCTGGAGTACATCAAGACGGACTACCGTCGCATCACATTCACCTGGGAGTTGGGCGACGGCTTCACCAAATCAAAACGCATGGGCGGACTGCCGCTGGAATCACCCGACGTGCCCGATCGTTCACTCCGCGACGGCGACATGACCGACCAGGTGATCCGCGCGCTGAACGAAGTCAAAGACAAACCGTTCTTCCTGGCCGCGGGCTATCTGAAACCACACTTGCCATTTGTCGCGCCAAAGAATTACTTCGACTTATATGATCGAGACAAAATTGAATTAGCAGCAAATCCACTGCCGCCCAAGGATTCGCCGGACTTTGCGGTCTACAACTGGAACGACATGCGGCACTACTATGGCATTCCAAAGATTGGCCCAATGCCGGACCGTTTGTCGCGCGATCTCCGGCACGCGTACTATGCCTGTGTCACTTACGTCGATGCCCAAATCGGGCGGCTGCTCGACGAACTGGATCGGCTCAAGTTGCGTGACAACACGGTCGTCATCGTCTGGGGCGACCACGGTTGGCAATTGGGCGAGCACGGCATGTGGGACAAGCACTCTAATTTCGAAACGTCGACCCGCGTGCCGATGATCATCAGTGTTCCTGGCCAGAAACCAGACCGCACCAAGGCACTGGTAGAACTGGTCGACATCTACCCCACGCTGTGCGACCTTTGCCAAGTACCCGCGCCCGACAATCTCGAAGGCGCGAGTTTCGTCCCACTGATCGAGCGACCGGATCGTCCGGGGAAATCGGCCGCCTTCAGCCAATATCAACGTGTCATTCCCGGCCACGGCAAAGGCATGGGCTATTCCATGCGAACCGAGCACTATCGGCTGACCCGTTGGTATGGAGCGAAGGGCGAACTTGTGGCAACCGAGTTATATGACCACCAGACCGATCCGCAGGAAAACGTCAACATCGCAGGCTTGAAGGAGAACGCGGCACTCCTGAAAGAACTCACCTCCCAGCAGGACCTAGGCTGGCAAAAAGCCGGCCCGCTATAGATGGGACTGTTGTCCTCTCGGCACGCAGAGCGTGCCCTACGGGAGGTGAAATCGCGCTTGAGGCATGTTAGAGTAGAGGCAACTGCGGTTGACCGCTTCCGCACGCTCTTGTCTGACACCCGACCTACGCTAGATACTCACCATGATCCAAAATCGACGGCTCGCCGCTACGTTCACATTCCTGCTCTTCCTGCCTTCCTTGTTGCATTCCGCGCCTCCGTCGACAAAACCGGTCGAGGGGCTGCGTGACAATACTCCTAGCACCTACGCGTTGACCAACGCACGTGTTGTCATTGCCGTAGGCAAAACCATTGATCGCGCGACGATCGTTGTGCGTGACCACGTGGTCCTGGGCGTGGGCAAAGATGTGCGAATTCCAGAGGAAGCTCGTATCATCGACATGGCTGGTCGGACGATTTATCCAGGGATTATTGACGCGTTCCGTGAAGCAACTGTCGACACCGCGATCCTGAAGAAGGGCGCGCCTCACTGGAATCCGAACGTTCGCCCGCAGCTCAACATGGCCGATCAGTTCGCGGCAGACAAAGCACTGAATAAGGAACTGAGGAGACAAGGCATTGTTGCTCGGCTGGTCGCTCCTAGTGGCGGCGTGATCAAAGGGACCAGCGCGGTTGTTTCGACGGGCGACGAACCGAACTCACACGGTGTTTTGAACCGAGCCGTGGCCCAGCATATTCGCCTGACCGTCTCGCGGGGACGCGATCGAAAACAGTTTCCCAACTCGCCAATGGGAGCCGTGGCTCTGGCGCGCCAGGCGTTTTACGACGCTGATTGGCATCAGAAAGCTTGGACGGCTTATCGAGCGGATTCGACGTTGTCGCGTCCCGAACAGAACGACGCGCTCGATGCGTTGGGCGGATGGCTTGATGGCAACGGCCTCATGATCGCCGACACATCGAACGAGTTGTTTGTGTTGCGGGCTGATGGTTTTGCTCGAGAGTTTGGATTGAATCTTGCCATTCGCGGATCCGGCAACGAATATCGGCGGATCGATGCAGTTCGCGCCACGGGCCGCTCGGTTATTGTTCCGGTCAATTTCCCCAAGCCGCCCAATGTCGCCACGCCTGAGTCGGCAATGAACGTGACGCTCGAATCGTTGATGCACTGGGACATCGCGCCAGAGAATCCGGGTCGGCTCGATCGCGCTGGCATTCGCATCGCTTTGACTTCGCACGGTTTGCCTGACGCGGGCAAGTATTTGGACGCTGTTCGCAAGGCCATCGATCGCGGTCTGGATGCCGACTCGGCGTTGCGCGCGATGACGGAAACGCCCGCCACGTTATTTGACGTCGATGAGCAACTGGGCACCATTGAAACGGGAAAGTTGGCGAGCTTTGTCGTCGCCGACGGTGATTTGTTCGACAAGAAGACGAAGGTTCTCGAAACATGGGTCGCAGGAAAGCGATTTGAAGTCAAGCCACAGTTCAAGTCCGACCCGCGCGGCAATTGGTCGTTCGGGGTCAAGGGGCAAGCGTCAGGGCTGGTGCTGAAGATTGACGGACAACCCGGAAAACTGTCGGGGACGATTCGTCGCTCGAAGTCGAAGTCCAAAGACGAGACGAAGCTCGACAAGGTTGGTCTGCACGATGCGCGTCTGAGTTGCGTGTTCAACGCGGAGAAGTTCGGACTCGAAGGTGCAGCTCAGTTAAGCGCCGTGCTGGATGAATCCGACGAACCAACGTTGATCGGCTACGTCGTTTGGCCCGACGGTCGTCAAGCCGAATTTGTGGCGAGCCGGAGTGCTGCAAAGCCAGAGCCAGATGAGAGCAAACCGGACAAAGACGCGAAAGAAGAGATCTCTAAAGAGGCGTCGTTTGCCATCAACTATCCGATGGGAGCTTTCGGCCGAACGACCAAACCGGAGCAATCGGAACTGGTCGTCAAAGGCGCGACGATTTGGACGTGCGGCCCGGCGGGAGTGGTCGAAGACGCGATGCTGCTCGTGCGAGGCGGCAAGATTGTCGCCGTTGGCAAGGACATCGCCGTTCCGAAAGGCACCCGCGTTGTTGACGTTTCAGGCAGCCACGTGACGCCTGGCATCATCGATTGTCATTCTCACATGGCCACCGACGGCGGTGTCAACGAATCAACGCAAGCCGTGACGGCCGAAGTGCGCATCGGAGATTTCGTGGACGCGGACGACATCGCGATCTATCGGCAGTTGGCCGGCGGTGTGACGTGCGCCAACATCTTGCACGGATCGGCGAACCCGATTGGTGGCCAAAACCAAGTCATCAAATTCCGCTGGGGCGCGTTGCCCGAACAATTGAAATTCGCGCGGGCTCCGCAAGGCATCAAGTTCGCGCTAGGCGAAAACGTCAAACAGAGCAACTGGGGCGACGATTACACGACACGTTACCCACAGACGCGAATGGGTGTCGAACAAATCATGCGCGACGAATTTCAAGCCGCCCGCGAGTACCAGAAACGACGGGCCGATTGGAAGAAGAATCACCGAGGTCTTCCGCCGCGACGCGATTTGGAATTGGACGCCATCAGCGAGATCCTGCACGGCACGCGCTGGATTCACTGCCACAGTTATCGGCAAGATGAAATTCTCGCGTTGATTCGTGTGCTGGACGACTTCGACGTGACGATCGGCAGTTTCCAGCACATCCTGGAAGGTTACAAAGTTGCCGATGCGATGGCCAAGCATGGCGCGACGGGGTCCGCGTTCTCTGATTGGTGGGCCTACAAGTTCGAAGTTTACGACGCGATTCCTTACAACGGTGCGCTGATGCACCACGCCGGCGTCAACGTGTCGTTCAACTCGGACGATCGCGAGTTGGCGAGGCACTTGAATCACGAAGCAGCCAAGGCCGTGAAGTACGGCGGCATCGAGCCGGCTGAAGCGTTGAAGTTTGTCACGTTGAACCCCGCGATTCAATTGCGGATCGACACGCATGTAGGTTCGCTGGAAGCAGGCAAGGATGCGGACTTCGTCGTCTGGAGCGGATCGCCGTTGTCCGTTTTTTCGCGCTGCCAGCAGACGTGGGTCGATGGCCGCAAGTACTTTGATCTAGGCGAAGATCAAGAACTCCGCACACAAGTCGCAAACATGCGAACGACGTTGATCCAAAAGATCCTGGCATCGGGCGAAGCGATGCGCAAGCCGGGCGAAGGCGACAATGATCCAGCAAGCCTGTGGCCCCGTCACGATGAGTTTTGCCATCATCATGACCATGACGATGACCACGACGAAGAATAACGAATGACGAAATACCCACTGACGAAGAGTGACTCCATGATTCGCATGTCCATCCTTTTGCTGCTCTTGTGTACTACCTCCTTGTCGGCGTCGCCCGAAATACCGGGAGCCGATCAAAAGACGCCGATTGCTTTGGTCGGTGCAACGGTTCATCCAGTCAGCGGTCCGGCGATTGATGACGGCGTGCTTGTGTTCGACGAGGGCAAGATCATCGCTGTCGGCCTCGCGAAGAAAACGGACATTCCCAAGAGTGCGAAAAAGATCAACGTCGCGGGAAAACACGTTTTTCCCGGCTTATTAGACGCCTATACAAACATCGGCCTGGTCGAAATCAACGCCGTGCGGGCGACCCGCGACATGGCCGAGGTGGGCCGCATCAACCCCAACGTGCAAGCTAACGTGGCGGTCAATCCGGACAGCGAATTGATTCCGATCACGCGAAGCAACGGCGTTTTGCTGACGGTCAGCGCGCCGGCCGGCGGTTTGATTTCTGGTCGTGCCGCCGTGCTGCAACTGGATGGTTGGACTTATGAAGATTTGACGCTGAGCGCCAGCGCGGGCTTGATGATCCAATGGCCGCGAATGACGCCCGTGGTCAATTGGTGGGAAGAAAAATCGACCGAAGAACAACGCAAAGAACGCGACGAATCCATTGCCCGGCTGCACGACTTCTTCGACGACGCGCGAGCCTATCAGAAAGCACGCACGGCTGGCAGCGAACAGGAGTTTGATTCACGTTTGGAATCGATGCTCGCCGTTCTCGATGGCACGATCCCGCTGATTGTCCGCGCCGACGAGATCCAGCAAATCCAAACCGCTGTCGCGTTCTCCGCCAAACAAAAACTCCGCATGATCTTGCTCGGTGGCTACGACGCACCGCATTGTGCCTCGTTGTTGAAGAAGCACAACGTGCCAGTGATCGTGGCGGCCACCTATCGTTTGCCACGCCGTCGGTCGGACAGTTACGACAGCCCGTTTACACTGCCCGCACGCTTGGCCAAGTTGGGGATCCCGTTTTGCATTTCAAGTTCCGGCCGGTTCGGCGCTTCGAACGTCCGCAACTTGCCGTACAACGCGGCGATGGCCGCGGCGTTTGGACTGCCGCAGGACGAAGCATTGCGGTCCATCACGTTGTCGCCGGCCGAGATCCTCGGCGTCAGCGACCGCGTCGGTTCGCTCGAGGCTGGCAAAGACGCCACGCTGTTCATCTCGACCGGCAACGCGCTGGAAACGACGTCGCTAGTCGAGCAGGCTTTCATCCAAGGCCGCGAAATCGACTTATCCGATCGGCACAAGCGACTGTGGAAAAAGTACGAGGAAAAATACCGCCGGCAAAAGTAGCCGATGTTCTCTCACCTCACGCCGAGTAGTGTGCCAATTGTGTTATCACCCGTCGTTAGAACCGCAATTAGATCAAAACCACGGATTCCGGGGTTAGACATCCGCGAGAGTACTGATTACTCTAAATCTATACATTCGGTTTTCACCTCGTTTGGCGTAACGACAATAAAGACGGGCTAAATGCAATTTCTTAATTTCGCGTGTGTCGTGGGCGCTCGCCCCAACTTCATGAAGATGGCACCTTTGCTCCGTGCGTTGGATTCATTCGACGACGTGCATGCAACGTTGATTCACACGGGACAACACTATGATCCCAACCTTTCCGATATCTTTTTTCAAGAACTCGAGATAAAACGGCCCGAGGTCTCGCTGGGGATCGGGTCGGGAAAACCAGGTGAGCAAACCGCACGAATTCTGGAAGCGATGGAGTCGGTTTTGGAGTCCGGCCCTCCCGGTGGCGGCCGGTTTGATCGATTGATCGTGGTTGGCGACGTTACGTCCACCATGGCCTCTGCCTTAGCTGCCGTTAAGCTCGGCATCCCCGTGGCCCATGTGGAAGCCGGCTTGCGAAGTTTCGATCGAACGATGCCCGAAGAAATCAACCGGATCGTTACCGATTCGATATCGGATATGTTTTTTGTATCGGAGCCAGACGGCATCAAAAACCTGGTAAACGAAGGGCAAGATCCATCACGAATCCATGAGGTGGGAAACGTGATGATCGACACGTTGATGCGGTTGATTCCGCGAGCGCAAGAGAGGAACACCGTCGACCGTCTTGGCATGTTGCCAGGCCAATATGGCGTCGTTACTCTGCACCGCCCGGCAAATGTGGATCACGCTGACTGCTTGGCAGGGTTGGTGGATGTCTTAATCGATTTGTCCAACGAGATTCCATTTGTCTTTCCGGCTCATCCTCGAACATTGAACAGGCTTGAGAGCTTTGGCCTCATGAATCGCGTTAATGGGGCCAAAGGCCTACGACTCGAACCACCGATGGGCTACCTTGATTTTCTTTCTTTGACCTCCCAATCTCGTTTGATCATCACGGATTCAGGTGGCTTGCAGGAAGAGTCGACGGCATTAGGAGTGCCGTGCCTTACGATGCGGCCCAATACCGAGCGGCCGATCACGGTCGAAGTGGGAACGAGCACGTTAATCGGAAGCGATGCTGAATTACTTCGAACAAAAGTAAACGAAGTGTTTGATGGGGAGTATAAAACGGGCTTCTGCCCACCAACCTGGGATGGCAACGCGGCAAAACGCATCGGGGCAGTTTTGACTGGCCAGGTCACCGAATTTGCGATGACGCCAGAATCGGCCGAAGCCGTCTAGGGATTGTCATTTTTTGACCAGTAAGAGGTTGCCCCAAAGCCCCGTGACGATTGCCCCTTGTTTTGGCGATCCCGTGGCCAGATACAATTGCTCCACGCCCGTGACGGACACTCGAAAGGGCTGTGAGCGTCCTGGGATTAGAGGTTGCGATGTCCAAAGCGTCTTTTTGTCGGACTTAATTTGAAACACGACTGGAGTTGGATTCTCGGCTGGTGGAGCCTCGCCAGCAACTCCGACAACACCGCTCAGCGCGACAAATCGTCCAGACAACGAATACTCGACGGCGGCGATCTGCGCTTCCGCGGTGTTCGTCATCGTGACTGCGTGATGGACGTCTACCTTGGCAATGCGAACGGTTGGACTCTCGTCGCTGGTCGCAACCACGGTCCCTTGCTCCTTTGTGGGCGAAAGGTCGGAGAGATAGCCAATGACTTGGGCAACGCCGCTGCCGGACGTATCAAGACCTTCTTGGATGCGTTTTTCGGCGGCACCTTTCGCGAGCGCCTTCAATTCGGGCAGCGCACGCTCATACCAAGTGGTCGCACGTTGTTTTAGAGCGGCCGAATAATCGGCGTACTTGTCCTCGCTGGCCAGATTCCACCATCGCTCTGCCAATGCGGCTTGGTCAGCAGCGATTTCTGGATTCGATTGATCCGCGGTTGCGAGAGCTGCAAGTTCCGGGTCCGAACCATCGTTCAAGTGTGTGAGTCCGTCTTCCCACTGCTGTTGCACAAAACAACGATACACGCCAACGGCGAGATTTGCGTCCGGATCATCCGGCGTTTTAGACAAGGCTTGCAGCGCCCTTTCTGTTTGTTTCGCTCGCCGTTGGATCGTGGCAAACCGTGCGGCTTCATTGATGAGTGCCGTGGCCAGTGTGGGATTGTAACGACGTAGCGGAGTCACGGCGGAACGAATCTTGGTCGTCAATGGAGGAATGACTTGGAACTCTCCTTTGCGACCCGCCTCGTCCAACACTCGCAGAGCGAGATCCACAAATTGAATGACATCGTTATGATCCTGGGGCACGAGATTGTGCGTTGTTAGCACGTCGCTTTTTCGTTGGATCACGTTGTCGACGTCGAATCGCTGAGGGATCTCGTCAAACGTTTCACAACTTGTCTTCAATCGGCCCGCCGTGGCGTAGAGCTTTGCCGCTTCAAGGAGCATCACGTAGGCGTCGACGTGGTTCTCGTCCACGGATTCGAGTGCTTGGTGAAAGATCGCTTGTGCCAATTCCAACTTGGCGGGCGTGTCTGCGGCTTGCTGCAATTGGCCGGCGTAGGCTGTCTTGAAAAGTTCGATTGACCGATTCATCTGCGGCTGCGTTGGCACGGGCTTCAACGAATTTGCTGGCGGCACTGGCCGATCGTGGATAGGCAGTGGTTTAGTTGGCACTTTAGCCACGAGCAGCGAACTCGGAAACGTCTTACGCTTCAGTCGCCGCAGAAGTTGAATCGCCACTTGATGTTGCGACAGTAACTCCGCGTCCTTTTCAATGACCGCAATCACGACAAAATCCGGCACGGATTGCCGATCGGCAACCGGAATCTTGTACTGGTTGCCCGCCGCGCGAATCACAAACGACTCGCCCGACACGCTGGAGACCGTGACGCGAACTCGTGCAAAAAGCAATTCGTCATTTGGCTTCAACTTACCAACGGCGTCGGGGAACGCCCGCCAGAGTCCATCGACTTGATCGACCATTCGCACGTAATCGTCGATTGCCGTACGCTGGTTCTCGCGTCCGATAAGCGATTTGGCATCGTTGAGTATTTCACGCGCGCGATCGATTCTTCGTTCTTCGAGTGCCGACCATGCATGCGCCAGACGTTGCTCCAATTGATGTTGTCGTTGATCTCGATTCGCGCGGTAGGACTGAACGGATTCCTGATCCGCGACGTCAAGAGATTCCACGTTGATTGCGTGGAAAGTGTTGTCCGGCGATCGAATGATCACGATCGTCTCGGTCGCGAATTCGATCTCACCTTCGACGGAGAATTTGCCCGACTTGTCGGTCCAAGGGCGTCCCCAAACAAACGCCGGAAACAGCAGCAAAAAACAACCCACTCGCATGCAAATTGATGACATCACGCCATCGTACGTTTGCACGGCTCGCGATGTCAAGCAATCGCCAGTGTCCCAATTCTGTGCAAGACTCAAAACCAGGACACCGCCAAGCAATCGCCAGAGTTCGCACGGTTTGATATAGTTGATACATGGCAACACCTGCTCCTATCGTCGGAATCGACCTCGGCACAACTTACAGCGTGATCGCTTATCTCGACGCAAATGGCACTCCCACGACCGTGCGAAGTGCCGAGGGTGATCTTACAACGCCCAGTGTCGTGCTGTTTGACGACACCGACGTCGTGGTCGGCAAGATCGCTCAGAAAGCCGCCACGATGCAGCCCCAGCAGGTCGCTCAACTGGTCAAACGCGAGATGGGCAACGCAACCTTTTCCAAATCGATCAACGGCGAGCATTTTCCGCCGGAAGTCATTCAAGCGTTGATTCTGGAAAAACTCAAGCAAGATGCCGAGAGCCAGATTGGCCCGTTTGACGAGGCGGTGATCACGGTGCCGGCCTATTTTAACGAGCCAAAACGCAAAGCCACGCAGGACGCCGGCCAGATGGCCGGGATCCGCGTGCTGGACATCATCAACGAGCCGACCGCCGCGGCGATCTCGTGCGGCGTCCAAGCCGGGTTTCTGCGACAGGCCGGCGAGTCCGACGAGCCCATGACGATTCTGGTCTACGACCTGGGTGGCGGTACGTTCGACGTCTCGCTGCTGCGAATTCATGGCCAGGATTACACGGTATTGGCGACCGACGGCAATGTCCAACTTGGTGGCGCCGATTGGGACCGCCGGCTCGTCGATTTTCTGGCCGAGGAGTTCAAACTGAAACATGGCGTCGATCCGCGCGATGACGAATCGGGCCGGCAGCGAATGTGGCGAGAAGCGGAAGATGCCAAGCGTTCGTTGACGGCGAGAGAAACCGTGGCCATCGCGTTAGAACATCGCGGCGAAGGGCTGATGGTCAAACTGACGCGAGAGAAATTCGAAGAACTTACGGCCCCGCTGCTCGATCGAACGCGTTTCACCATTACCAATTTGTTGCAACAGGCAACGTCTACCTGGCAGGACGTCGACCGCGTGTTATTGGCCGGCGGTTCCACACGGATGCCACAAGTCAGTCGGATGCTCGAGCGCGAATCCGGCAAGTCGGTCGAGAGGTCTCTCTCACCGGACGAAGCCGTGGCTCATGGCGCGGCCATCTATGCGGGAATCCTGCGGGCTCGTCAGGAACAGAAGCCAACCGAAATGAAGGTGACCAACGTCAACTCGCACAGTTTGAGCGTGTTAGCGATTGAAAAGCGGACAGGACGGCCACGTGCGCGAACCATTATCGAGGCGAACACAGCACTGCCGGCGATGCGAAGTGCAAAGTTTCGCACACAAAAAGAAGGCCAGCAGAGCGTGGTCGTGAACGTCATCGAAGGCGGTGATGCCAGCGGCAACAACTCGACGGCGATTGGCAAGTGTGTCGTTCACGATCTGCCGGAAGGACTCGCCGCGGGGACGCCTGTCGATGTCACGTTTAGTTACGCGGCGAACGGGCGGCTGACCGTCCACGCCAGGCTGCCGGACATCGACCGCGAAGCACAAATGGAGATTCAACGCGCGTCGGGCTTGGACCAAGCGGACGTCGATCAATGGACCAAACGATTGCGTGACGGGATCACAAGCTAGACGATGTCGATAACGATTCAGCTACCATCGAACGAACGAAAAGTTTTCGACACCACGTCGATTCTCATCGGCAGCGCCGCGGTGTGCGACATCCAGCTCGCCGAACTGCGGCCACAGCACGCAAAGATTCGCAAGCTGGCGAATCGATGGATGGTCGAAAGCTTGGGGGATTGGCCCGTGCAATCGGGTGAAAATGAACCCGGCAAGCGCTGCTGGCTTAAATCTGGTGAGCACGTCACGCTGACGCCCGATGGGCCGGCGCTCGTTTTTCAACCGTCCGAGGAAACCGCCCAGCCCGCTCCCACACAGATCGGCACGCCGGAAAGTCCGGGGCAACGGTCCGGGTCGAAAGTGTTGCAGGCATACTACGAAAAGCGCGGCGAGGCAGCAGCAGTTGAGGAACCTGTCGAGCAGCGTTGGAAGGTCGATCAAGAGGAAGAGGCGCCAATTGTTGCTCCAGAAGAAGGAAGTTTCGCAGATTCGGTTACACCAACGGAAACCTCCAACGAAACACCAGCCAGGCAACTGCCGAAGGAGTTGATGCTGGTCGCCAGACTGATTGGCGGCGGAGTGTTAGGAATCATCCTGGCCGTTTTAATATTGTGGTGGGGGCTTGGTCGCGATCCGTTCGGTCTCGCCCCCCAACTGCCAGGATTCTTGACCTTCCTGGCACCGTCTTCGCTGCGTGAGGAGTTGATCGAAGAGCACGTACCCAGCGACGACACGAACGACGCCGACAATGACTTGCCCGCCTCAGACGATGCCCCGCAAACTCCCAGGAAGGCAGATCAGGTTGTGCAACCTACCAGCCCCTTTCAAGAAATGGACCTCGGCGAAGTCGAGCGAATGGTGAATGAGCAGTTTTCGGATTTGGCCAGCCCATTTGCCACGATCGCGAAGTCGGACGTAACCGACAACGTGGCCGGTGTGATAGGCGCGACGGCCTACCCGCTGGACAAAGCCATGGCCGAACTACCGCCGATATGGCTGGCCATTGATGAATTGGCGGCGGGTCAAGTTGACGATTTGCCAGCCGCGACGCATCTGCTGGAGCAACTCTCAAAAGTCGGCTACGTCCAAGTCCTGACAGATTTTTCGGACGATCAAGTGGCAACGATTCATGCACGAGTCAAATCCACTATGGCACGGATTGCCGAGAACGACGCCATCCGCAAAGCTCTACGAACAGCGTCCGCCACTCGCCTTGGTGAAACAGCGGACATGGGCGGTATTGCCGTTTTTGGAACAGTTCGGTCGTTTCACTGGCACGGTCGCATGTTTGAAATGGTGCTTGAGCTTGGCGATGGCCAACGGGTTTCGGTCCATAGCTGGCAAGATCCCGCAACGGCATTCCGCGTCCATTCAGATGTTGTCGTGTTGGGCGTCGTTCTGCGAAAGCCGACGGAGCAACTCGTTGACTACGTTGGCGACGGGACGACGATCATTTGGAGCCCGAGGTTGGGCGCGGTCGAGCATTGATCTGCCCCCAGCCCCCATTTGAAGGTCCAAATGGCGTTGACACGCTGGCGAGCGAGATGGCATCATTCCGCGGTTTGAATGTCGATGGAAACGGATTTTCATGCAGATTCTCTTGTTCACACACTATTTCCCGCCGGAGGGAAACGCGCCCGCCTCGCGGGCTTACGAGCATTGTGTTCGCTGGGCGCGTGCGGGGCATGATGTGACCGTTGTGACATCCGTCCCTAATGTGCCCGACGGTGTGGCCTATCCAGGATTCGAAAACCGTTGGCAAAGTCAAACGGAATTCGTCGACGGGATTCGTGTCGTGCGAGTTTGGACCTATCTCGCGCCCAACGCGGGCAGTATCAAGCGGATCGCAAACTATGTGTCGTACATGCTGTCGGCATGTCGCGAGTCAACCCGAGTTCAGCGGCCGGATGTCATCGTCGCCACCACGCCGCAATTCTTTTGCGGATGGGCCGGCGTCTTGGCATCTCGAATGTGCCGCGTGCCGCTAGTGCTTGAAGTGCGCGACATCTGGCCAGAGTCCATCAAGACCGTTGGCGCGATGAAAAACGCCCGGCTGCTGTCGTTCTTGGAGCGGCTCGAACAGTGGATGTATCGTTCGGCGGCTCATATCGTCACCGTCGGCGAAGGCTATCGAGAGAACATTCTGTCCAAAGCCACCGTAGCAAATCGCATCTCGGTGATCAGTAATGGCGTGGATCTCAATCGGTTCGCTCCAGGGGCGAAGGAAGCGCTGTTTCTTCGCAAATGGGACCTCCAGCGCAAGTTCGTTTGTTCTTATGTCGGCACGCTTGGCATGGCTCACGGACTCCGCGTTGTCATCGACGCCGCGCACTTGCTTCGTCAAGGCGGACGCGACGACATCCGCTTCTGCCTGGTGGGCGACGGAGCAGAACGATGTGCACTCGAAGCCTATGCACGCGAGCGTGGCGTCGCCGACTCTGTCGTGTTCACCGGCCGGCAATCCAAGGAAGCGATTCCCGCGATCCTCTCCAGCAGCGATGCTTCGTTGATTCACCTCAAGAAGTCCGAGTTGTTCAAAACCGTGATTCCATCGAAGATCTTTGAGACGATGGCCATGCAGCGCCCCATCATCATGGGTGTCGACGGTGAAGCTCGCGACATCGTCTCGCAGGCCGGAGCTTCGCTCAACATGGAGCCGGGATGTCCCCATTCACTCGCATCGGCGGTCGAGCGATTGGCTGACTATCCGCAACTTGCCAAACGACTGGGCCAACGGGCCCGCAACTTCGTCTCACAGTTCTATAATCGCGACGTGCTTGCCGCACAGTACCTGGATTTATTGGAGAGGGTTGCGGAGAATAGAGGTACGTTGATTCAGCAACCAGACAAGACGCTCGCTGCAGCATAGTCGCATTTCGCTCCGCGGAAATGCGTTCTTTCGCGGGCCGAAACGGTAGGTCGGATTGCCAATCCGACCAGTCGGGACGGACGGCTTGGCAATCCGTCCTACACTTTTTTCACAGCCTCGCAGCGAAAGGCGACAAGACTCCATGAACATTCTCGTAACAGGTGGTGCCGGTTTCATTGGCAGTTCGCTTGCCGAACGCCTGGCCGATTTGCCGGACACGTGCGTCATCGCCGTGGACAATCTGTTGACCGGCCGGCGGGAAAACGTTCTATCCACGGACAATCTGCGTTTCATCGACGCCAACGTGAATGACTGGAATTCGATCTCCTCGATCATGTTGTCCACGCCGTTTGATTTTGTATTTCATTATGCCGCGGTTGTCGGCGTGGCTCGGACTCTGGCGCATCCCACCTGGGTGCTCAGCGACTTGGACGGGATTCGTCACATCCTGGAACTGTCGAAGAACACCGGCGTGCAGCGCGTGTTCTTTTCATCGTCTTCGGAAGTTTACGGCGAGCCCGTGGAAATCCCACAACACGAACAGCGCACGCCGCTCAACGCTCGCCTGCCTTACGCCGTCGTCAAGAGCGCCGGCGAATGCTTTTGCCGTGCTTACCAACAGACGCACGGGCTGGCGTTCACCGTCCTTCGCCTATTCAACACGTATGGCCCCAAACAGAATTGCGACTTTGTGATCACGCGCTTTTTGGACCAGGCGCTGGCGGGCGAAGACCTGACGATCCACGGCGACGGAGAACAAACCCGCACGTTTTGCTATATCGACGACCATGTGGAATTCACGACAAAAATGCTCTTGGACGGACTGTTCGAGAACGACGTCGTCAACGTCGGCCATCACGAGCAAATCTCGATTCGTCAACTGGCCGAATTGGTTCTCGACGTTACGGGCTCGTCGTCCAAGATTCTGCACTTGCCGCCACTTAAAGAAGGTGACATGATGCGTCGCCAACCGGAAAATGCACGGATGCGCCAGACACTGGGACGCGACTTGATCTCACTCGAAGACGGCATCCGCCGCATTTTGGACTACCGCCAAAACACGAAGTAGGACGGGTTTCCTGGCCCGTCACGTTCTCCATGTGCGGCATCAATGGATTCGTCGGTGACTTTCCGACCGACCGAATCCACCAAATGAACGAGACCATTGCCCACCGCGGACCCAACGACCGTGGCACGTGGGCAGATCCGCAAGCCGGCGTGGCCCTTGGCCATCTTCGTCTTTCGATCATCGATCTTTCGCCCGATGGCCGCCAGCCGATGACGAATGAAGACGGTTCGTTGCAACTGGTTTTCAATGGCGAGATTTACAACTACCAATCGCTGCGATCCGGGTTACAGGCACGGGGACATCAATTCGCCAGTCGCACCGACACAGAAACGATCGTCCATCTGTACGAAGAGTATGGCACGGACGTTGTCACAAAACTCAACGGCATTTTCGCGTTTGCCATTTGGGATTCGCGACGGAGCGAGTTGTTTTTGGCACGTGACCATCTCGGCGTCAAACCGCTTTATTACGCCACGCTTCCCGGCGGCATCGCATTTTCATCGGAATTGAAATCGTTGCTCGCGTTTCCCGAAATCTCGAACGACGTCGATTTGCACGCGATTCACCAACACCTGAGTTACATTTGGTGTGCTAGTCCGACGACGATGTTCCAATCGATTCGCAAATTGGAACCGGGCCATTCGATCACGTTTCGCGACGGGCGGATTCAAGAGCATCGCGCCTTTTACGATTTGCCATTCCACGGCGAGACCTTGCCGGGCACGACAGACGAACACATTGCCGGCGTGCGTGAGCGGTTGCAAACTGCCGTGACGCGCCAGATGGTGAGTGATGTTCCGGTGGGCGCGTTTCTTTCAGGTGGCGTCGACTCCAGCGCCATTGTGTCCATGATGCGCAGCGCGGGGACCCAGGGCGTGCGTTGTTACACAATTGGATTCGATGGCCAAGGCGGCCTGGACGGCCACGATGAAGACTTGCCTTACGCTCGTCTCGTGGCCAAACATTTTGGCGTGGAATTGGAAGAGGTCGAAATCCAGCCCGACATTGTGGACCTGACCGAGCGAATGGTTTACCTGCTGGATGAACCGCAAGCGGATCCTGCCTGCATCAACGTGCATTTGATTTGCGAACAGGCGGCCCGCGACGGCTATAAGGTTTTGCTGTCCGGGGCTGGAGGTGATGACATTTTCTCTGGCTATCGGCGTCATGCCGCGCTGCAAGCCGAACGATGGTGGAGTTGGCTACCCACTTCGATGCGACGGATGCTTGCCTCGGCGTCCAACCTGGCGGCTCCAGGGTCTTGGTGGGGCCGCAATCTGCAAAAGGCGTTTCGCTCCGCACCTTTGCCCGCCGAGGATCGATTGTTGAGTTACTTTCTGTGGGCTGCAAACAACGAGATCCAGTCGCTTTATTCCCCACAAGTGCGCGATGACTTGAGCGGCTACGATCAACTCGCCCCGCTACAAGAGACGATCGGCCGCATCCCCAACGAATCGAATCGTCTGAATCGGATGCTTTACCTCGAAACGAAGCATTTCCTGCCGGACCATAACTTGAATTACGTGGACAAAATGAGCATGGCCCACGGAGTTGAGGTCCGCGTGCCGCTGCTGGACTTGGACCTCGTCAACTATGTCACAAGCCTGCCGCCGCACGAGAAGCAACGCGGCACGCAAGGAAAATGGATTTTCAAAAAGGCGGTTGCACCACTTCTGCCGAACGCCGTTTTGCGACGCTCCAAGACGGGCTTCGGCGCTCCGCTGCGTAGATGGATTCGAACCGATCTGCGCGAAATGGTGCGCGACGTCCTCTCTCCAACGTCGATCGCCCAACGCGGCATTTTTGATGCTCGAGCTGTCGAGCAATTGATCTTGAAGAACGAAAGTGGAGAAATTGACGCGGCCTATCGGATCTATGGCTTGATGTGCATCGAGCTATGGCTGCGCAACTTTGTCGACGCAAGCAAGTTGCCGGTCGCGACGCGTGTCGCTGCTTAGTCGAGCGGCCAAATGAAACTTACCGGTAGCTACGTTCGCCAGAACGTGGATGACAGCAACTTTCCGCATCCTGGCGAGTGCAAGGCTGGGCAGTTGAAAACTTGATCTTGACACCGACAAAAACTGGCCGTGATGAATCGTTCTTTGTGCGTCTTCATCCGCGCGGGTCGGCTTTGCCATCCGTGGCGCAACGCCGGAAAACAACGCCCACGGATGGCAAGGCCGGCCCACGGATCTGACAGAACAACCGGATGAACAGGGTTTCGAGTCAATACCACGTTTTCAACTGGCGAGTGCAAGGCTACGGGAGACTTTTTCCTACCGCTCGCCTTGTTACGCGTCGGCTACGTCCGCCGGATGCGGCCCCTCACGCGAACGTCGCCGTCCAGTTGAGAAACGTCCGGCGAGCCGATGAACTTTGCTCGTGACATCAGTTCGATCCCTTTGCCCCCGACGCGTGTCGCTTCCGATCCGCCTGCGATTTTCGGTGCGATGTAGACGTCGATTTCGTCGACAAGGTCGAGGTCGAATAATGATCCCAACAATCGGCCGCCGCCTTCGACCATCACGTTTGTCATTTTTCGCCGACCGAGTTCGTTCATCAGTGCCTTTAATCGCTGTTGTGTGTCCTCTTGTTCTAACGCGAGGACTTCGCAGTCTGCGTCGCGTAACTTTTCGATCTTTTCCTGAGGAGCTTGCGGGCCAGCGGCGATCATCACAAGCGCTTCGTTGGCGGTTGCGACCAACTGACTCGACATCGCGATGGATGCGTTTGAGTCGAGGACTATTCTTGCGGCTGTTCGCGGGCCGGGTGGACGAGCGGTTAACAAAGGATCATCTTGGTGGGCAGTGCCGCTGCCGATCATGACCGCATCGACGCGTCCTCGAAGTTGGTGGACTAGGGCTCTCGACGACTCGTTGGAAATCCAGCGGCTGTCGCCCGTTCTCGTTGCCAGCTTGCCGTCCAACGTCATGGCCCACTTGGCGATGATCCACGGGCGTTGCTGCTCGATCAACATCGAGTATGGTGCGTTTAACTCGCGTGCCTGTGACTCAAGGACGCCTATTGAGATCTCGATTCCCTGGTCGGCGAGTTGTTTGAGGCCGCCGCCGTCGACTTGGGGGAACGGGTCTTGCTGAGCGACGACCACGCGACGGATTTGGCTGTCGATGATAGCGCGAGTGCACGGCGGAGTTTTGCCTTGATGGCAACACGGTTCGAGCGTTACATACATTGTGCCCCCGGCGACCGGGGTGGCCGCGTTTTGGATCGCCTCGACTTCGGCATGTGGCCCGCCGAATCGCTGGTGCCAGCCTTCGCCGATGATCTCGCCGTCGCGGGCGATCACACAGCCGACCATGGGATTGGGTTCGACGTAGCCTTGGCCGCGTCGAGCTAGTTCCAGCGCGCGACTCATCAAGCGGGTGTCCGAATCGCGCGAAGTCAATGCTTCTTCAGCCACATGTTGTCCTCGCTGCCCTGGATCGCCGGAATGTTGAACGCCGCTGCGTCGCGGACCTCTTCCCGCTCATCATCACTTTCGACGATCTGACGCAGATGTGGCAAGGCGTCCTTGGCTTCTCTTTCGAACAGCCCCAGCGCGCGAATGACACCGGCTCGCACGTGCCAATTGTCATCGGCCAATGCGTTGATCAATTCGGCAACGACGGCGGGTCCCTGCTCGACCAGCTTCAGCTCGGCGTCGCGTTGTTTGCGGGTGTCCTCATGGCCCAATGTTTGGATCAACGCGGTGTTGTCCATGCCGCCCACTGGCTTGTCATTTTGAACGCGGGGTATATCGGAGGGACGTTCGGGAAATTCGTCTGGCGTCGGTGGGATGGGCGTGTCTGAGTTGAAACAACCTGCCAGGAGAATCGTCGCTAGAACGACACCAGTCGGTATATATCGCATCGTATTTGTCCTGTTGGAAATGCGAAACGGCGAGCATTTGATTTCACGGCACGTTTGACGCACGCGCGTCGAGTGCAGTTCCAACCAACAGCTTCATTCCTCGAGATTATGCATGAATTCTGTCAGTTTTGTCCAGTATTCTCTCGAATACGCGTCGTTGTGGCCGCCGCCTTCGTCCGCGTAGAACTCTTTATGTTGGGTCGTGGCCGTCTCAAATAGTTTTTGCCCTAAATCGTACGGCACAATCTCGTCGCGAGTCCCGTGGCTTTGCAGCAGCGGCCCGTCGTATTTGTGAATCTTGGACTGGGAATCGAGTTGCGTTTTCATGAGAAACCGAATGGGAAGAATCGGATACAATCGCGCGGCGACATCGGGCATCTTGGTAAACGTGCGTTCCAACACCAGAGCACGGGCGCCGTATTCGGCGGCCAGGTCCACTGCTACCGCGCCGCCCAACGAACGACCAATTAGAACGATTTCGTTTGGCCCAACGCCGGCCTTGTCCGTAAACCACTTGTGCGCGGCATGCCCGTCGGCCAGGACTCCCTTTTCGTGCGGCTTGCCTTCGCTTCGTCCGTAGCCACGATAGTCGAACGCGAAGACCGTTGCTTGAAAGTCATCGCGGTAGTTTTCCAGCAAGTCGATAGAGTTCGCAACATGCTCACCATTGCCATGAAAAAAAATCAGGTGCGCTTTTGGATTCGGATGGTCGACAAACAAGCCATGTAGTTTCGTTCCGTCTTTGGACTCAAAGAAAATGTCTTCAAATGGATGTTCCCAATTTCCGGACGGATATCGCGGTGCGGGAAAGATCAACGCATTTTCCAGAAACAACATGAGCAACAAGACAACCAAATAGACGACAAGAATGGACCTCGCGATTCTCCACAGAAATCCAACTGGTTTATTTTTCGGTGGTGGAGTTGGTTCGCTGGACATTCACTTTAGATCGCATTTCAAAACCGTAGCTGCACTCGCCAGAGTGCGGATGAATGCTGGAAAACTCCGCGTTCTGGCGAACGCAGCTACAACAGATTTAGGTTTTGAAATGCGCTTTAGCCTCATTCATAAAAAAAGTCCCACGCAGAGACCAGCCCTGGTGGGACAATGTTTTTTGCGGCCATGTCATGTTGGGCCGAAAGATTCCACAGAATTAGGGATAGTCATATGCCGGGTTTTGTGGATCAAAGTCACGGTTTGTCAAACCGACGTTGATTTTCAAATTGTAGTAAGTGAACTCCTCAAGCAGAGGCGGCGCCGCCCCTTCTTTTTCAGGCCAAAGCCAGGAAGCGAATCGCACCGGGATCTTGTATTCATCATCGATGAAGATTCGAGCGATGTGGAAGTCATAATAATCCCGCTTGGGATGTGTCACTTCGACGAGCGTGCAGGCGCGGCCATTGATTTTTGCGTTGCGATAAAACTGCACTTTGCTTTCGGCCGGCGGATACTGTCGTTCCCGTTGGGCTCGCGTGACCAGCTTATTGATCAGTTCCTCGATGCCAGAGTCGCGGATCGTGTAATTGGTTCCGGTTGTGGCAAGCCTGCCTTCCGGAGTTAGTCGCACCATGAACAATCCCTGCAGGCCAGTGCCGTGGGCAAGAATCTTGTCGTCGTTTGCACCTTGCACCCAAATTGCTTCCTGGCCCTTCTTGTGACTGGGCTCTTGGTAGCCAATGTAGATGCCATAAGGCACGACGATCTGGCCATTCTTTTCCTTTCGGTTGCGAACTTTCATGAACATTTTCTCGGGGTCTTGGAGCTTTCCTTTGTATCTCTCGCGTTTCACCAGGTTGGTGCTGTAGTCGCGGATATTTTTGACGCTGTGCTCCCAGGCAGCGAGGGCCATGCGCAAACAGGGATCGAGCGGATGCGCGTTCTGTTTTGCCTTGACCGCCTGCTGGTCAACCCCCTTGGCAACGCGATGAACAGGTTGTTTGAGCTGTGCGTTGGACTTGGCCGGAGTTTGGGCATCACTTTCGACCGCCGCCGCGCAGCACAGCAAAAGGCCGATCAATGCATCGATCGCGAAACTAATACGAGTCATGAGTCCTCTCCTTGACGATTGCCGTTAACCAGTACGACGCTTGGGTGCAATGCCCTGGCGTCGGCCCAGCCCGAATCCTCTTCCATGAAGGTTTGTTTCACTGAACAACAGGACGGAACACGAGTTGCGGTCGTGACGCCTTTGCCACAACTGCTGATGCGGACGGATGCCCGTATTCCTCGGCCCTTTCCATGTTTGTCGAGTTAATGGTATTTATCGCCCAGATTAGGTCGAAATGATTAAAAACACCCGGAGAAGTCGTTAGGATTGTCGAAATCGTGCTTGAACCAGCGTAATTTTTGGAACCAGTGTGACTTTTAGAACCAGTGTGATTAGCGGAAAATTTTGACTACTCTACTTAATTATCAGAACCAGGTGGAGTTCAATTTGTGACGGACGAGAATCTCAAGCTAGCAGTCGTGGTTTCGCAACCGTTTGGGGAAAACACTTACGTTCTATGGCGTGGGGAAAGCAAAGAGTGCTTGATTGTTGATCCTGGCTTCGAGCCGGACAAAATCACGGCACTCGTTGACCAGGAAGGTCTAACACCGGCGGCCATTCTCAATACGCACGGACACGCGGATCACATCGCTGGGAACGAGGCCATGAAACAACAATGGCCCGAGTGTCCGCTCGTCATTGGCGCGGGCGACGAGCCGAAATTGACCGATGCGGCATTGAATCTTTCGGCAGGTTACGGAATCAGTTTGGTCAGTCCACCCGCGGACGAAACCGTCGTCGAGGGCAAGGTCTACAAGGCAGCCGGAATCGAGTTGGAAGTGTTAGAGATACCGGGACATTCGATCGGGCACATTGTTTTTGTCTGGAAGGCCGCGCAACCTTGGATGGTCATCGGAGGCGACGTACTGTTTCAAGGTAGCATCGGCCGCACCGATTTTCCCGACGGCAGCTTCGAAGACCTGCGCGATTCGATTTGGCAAAAGCTGTTTACCTTGCCGGACGACACAATTGTTCTGCCAGGACACGGCCCAGAAACGACCATCAAAGCAGAAAGAGTTGCCAATCCTTTTGTTGGCGAGCCGGCTGGGTATCAGGCCCAAACATGACGAACGAAGAAGAACCAGAATCCGGTCATCCGAACAAAACAACCATCATTCTGCTGAGTTCAACAGTCTTGATGCTTGTTTGGAAATACTTTGGGACGACCGAAGCCTACACGACCTATTGGCAGGGCACAATAGAATTCGCACATCCCGAAGCGATGGCGGCGTTCTATCAGTTCTTCTGTTGCTTCCTTTTTCTGGGCCTGATTCCGCTGCTCATTGTCAAACTGGTGTTGCGCGAGCGGCTCGCGGATTTCGGTGTTGGGCTAGGAAAGCGGTTGTTCACGATTCGCTCGTTCCTGGTCGCCGCGCCGCTGTTTGTAATCGCGGGTTTTATTGGCGCCCGGTTTCCTGAAATGTCGAAGTTTTTTCCCGTCAACAAGCAAGTGGGGCTGTCGACTCCGTTTTGGCTCCATGCCTGTACGTTTTTCATGTTCTACGTCGGTTGGGAATTCCACTTCCGCGGGTTTCTTCAATTTGGTCTAGCTGGGCCGGTGGGGCGAGCGAACGCCATTTTGATTCAAGCGATGGCCTCATCACTGCTGCACATTGGACAGCCTTTTGCCGAGACGTTTGCCGCGGTCGTGGCGGGAATCCTGTGGGGCTGGCTGGCGTATCGTACCAACTCGATCCTGTCCGGCATGATGCAACATTTCGTTTTAGGCATCACCGTCGATGCGGTGATCACTTTTTCGTAACTTCGTCTTGCTGTTGCGTGGCCCGACGAGCTAACCCGTAGCACATCGCTTCCTGGTCGTTGCGCAGAAGCAGATGAGCGACCGCGTCGTTGTCCCCAGGAATCGATATTGCGGGACTATTCCAAGTCCGATCGTTCAGCGCTTGAAATCGTCCCAGTTCGCGATGTTCGCTTGGTGTTGCTTCGACCAGCGCCACTTCGCCCATCTCGCCGACCACGAGAATCAAATCGTCCACCATCAAGATCTGTCCGTGACCATATCGCCCGCCCGCCCATTGTTTTTTTCCGTCCCGCAAATCCAGACACGACAAAACCCGATCGTGCAGTCCATAGACAAATCCTTCGTGTACAACGACATTGCTAAATTTCGTCTTTAGCCGCCGGCTGTCCCACACGAGTTCGGTTGCCATCATTCCGTCGTCCGCACGCCGTACTTCGAACACGGCACAGCCCGACGCATAAGCCGCGGAAACAAAGATTCGGTTGTCCGCCACGACGACCGGCTGCGCCACCTTCGGCTCGACATCCTCCCAAGGCCAATCGAACGTCCACAATTGCTCGCCCGTTTCTGGCTCATAAGAAGCAACGCCCTTATCTTCCATGTTGAGAATCTGGGGCACGCCGTGCAACGAAACCAGCACCGGCGATGCATAACTGTTGTAAATCGTCCCCTGGTCATCTGGCTTGTCTCCCCAGGAAGACTTCCAAACCATGTCGCCGGTTTCCTTTTCATATGCGATCAACGACGGACCATTTGTCCCGCCTCCTGTCACAATGACCTTCTTGTCGAGAATCAAGGGCGAACAACTCTTTCCAAATTTTGTGTTTTCTGCTTCATAGGGTTTCAGGATCTGTGTCGACCACACGACTTCGCCGGTTGCCGCTTCCAGACAATACAGTCCGCCCTCGCCACCCACCGCATAGAGTCGATCTCCGTCGATCGTCGGCGTTGCACGAGGACCACCACCGGTCCAATTGGATTGAAAGAAATCTTCGGTCTTCCGTCTCCAAACGGTTTTTCCCGTCAGCAATTCGTAACAGGAAACGCACTCCTGCTCACCGCGCAGCTCCTGCGTAAAAATGTACTCCTTGACGATCGAGAACGACGAATACCCACCACCGATCGGCTGTCGCCAGAGTTCCCGCGGCGGATGCTTCGTCCAATCCCGCTCCAAGTGTACGTCACGAACGATGCCGTCTCGGTTTGATCCCAGAAACTGGTCAAACGAAGGTCGTTCGTCGCTGGCCGTGTCAGTTTCGATCTCGATGGACTTGTCGGGCTTCACATCCGCAGCATCGTCAATCACGGTTTTGGCCCACCGCAATCGCACTCCATACGGAATCAGGTCTCCATCACGTTTGAACGCAAAGATTGAAAAGAACGCGATGAGCGAAATCAACGGCATCAGCGAGCCGACAAGACGCACTCGCCCCGAAAAACCCGATCGCACGCCCATCCAAAAGATCAAACCAATCAACCCCAACCATAAACTTATCTCGGACGCCAACCACCGATAGCCGCGCCCCCATTGAAACGCCGCTTCGCCGAACAACTGAAAGAAGACGATACACAGCGGGACCACCGAAAATATAACGATCGGCCCACGTAGATTCACATGGCTTCTTGTCTCGCTTTCGTTCGCGTCGTGGGCGGCCCGTGCGTTCATGTGCTTTTGTCTACTAGTTGTGGATTTGTTGTTTACTTGCGCGCATTCTTGGTAGTGGAATTCGCCAGAATTCCCCGGTTCGATCGGAATTCTGGCGAATTCCACTACGGCGCTTTGTTTGCGGCTCTGCCGCGTTGTTTTACCCTTGGTCGATGGGGATCAGCTTCTCTAACGATGGATGCTTGAGGTGATGCCCTGTCGCTTGCTGGAATGCGTGGCCCAGGGTCAACAAATCTGTCTCGCCGAACAACTTGCCCGTGAAGGTGATGGAACCCGGCGTCTCCACTCCATCAGCTTCACCAAACTCGTGTGGCATGACGATTGTCGGATGTCCCGTCAGATTTGTGATCGTCAAATCATTTCCGCCGACGTAGGCGTCGACGCCCGACATCAACTCAGCCATCTCTTGCATCAATAAAGTACGAATCCGGTTGGCCCGCAAATACTCAACCGCCGGCACAAATTCGCTGCGTCGAAAGATCCCCGGCCAAGACTTGCCGATGCCTTCCGAGATGCCCTCGCGTGTGAGCGGATCGAATACAGCGGCCGCCTCGGTGTCTAAGATCACGGTCAGCGCCCCGGCTGGATACTTCTTGGGCAGTTCGATCGGTACCAATTCAACGCCCAGTTCCCGCAGAGTTTTCAACTCGGATCGTGTTTCTATCGGCGTTTTGTCCACGACATAGCCAACTCGCATCGTGCGCAAGTCGCGTCTGGGCGGCCAATGAAACGGTTGGTCAACGGCCGTAGGGTCGAGTCCGTCGTAGCCGTGAATCGCGGCGAACACCAGCGCACAGTCTTCCATGCTGCGCGTGATCGGTCCCAGTTTATCCATGCTCCACGACAACGACATGCAACCATAGCGGCTGACGCGACCGAATGTCGGACGCAAGCCGCTCGTGCCGCATCGTCGACAAGGCGAAACGATGCTGCCTAGTGTCTCGCTGCCAATCGCAAATCCGACGAGTCCCGCCGCCGTTGCAGATGCAGAACCGGCCGACGAGCCACTGGAACCTTGCTTTTGATTCCACGGGTTGCGCGTCTTCCCGCGATACCACTCGTCTCCCATCGCCAGCGATCCCAGCGACAGTTTCGCCACCAAAACCGCTCCCGCTTCATCGAGTCGCCGAGCAACCGTCGCTTTTTCGTCACGCACTTGATCTACGAACGGTGTCGCACCCCACGCCGTTTTGTATCCCGGATAAGCGATCAAGTCTTTGGCGCCCCAGGGAATTCCGTGCAACGGACCTCGATATCGGCCGGATGCGATTTCGCGATCGGCACGCTCGGCTTGTTTCAGCGCCAGATCTTCGGTCAACGTCGCGACACACAACAAAGCCGGATCATATTGTCGCAATCTTTCGAGGTACAGTTTGGTCAATTCAATCGACGTCACTTGATGGGTGCGAATCAGTGCCGACAACTCGGTGATGGGCAGGAAGGCGAGGGCTTCGGTGGAAGCAGAACGTTTCCCAGCGGCGCCTTCGGTCGCGGCGACGCTTCGCTCGTGCGGTTTGGTGGATTGACGGCGAGTTGGTGCGGCGGAAAACACCACGGCCGGTGGCACGTTGTAGTCCACGTCTACGGTCCGCATTGCCTCGAATTTTCTCAAGGTCCCTGTGAGAGACCGGGCCGTTGTTTCACGCTCTTCCTCGCTGAGTTCAATGCCGCTGATCCACTCAGCCTGCTTGATCATTTCCGCCGACACCGTTGCCGCGCCGGCCGCTTGTGCGGCCAGTGCTCGTTGAAAGGCGGCCGTGCCGATTCCCAATCCGGCTAAAACCTTCAGAAGCTGTCGTCGATGCACGGTAGATCTCCTCGGGCTGCGATGCAAGGGGCATGCAAAGTTTAACACGTGAAAAATCGCCTGCCCAGCAAACCCACTGGTTGGCCATTGACACGGGACGTAAGATTTCAGCATCAATTGATCAAATGGAGGCGATCAAGTAACCTCGCTAGTTGCCCATTTCCGCGAACCGCCAGACCCTTTTTCATATCACACAATATCACGCAGGATTTCTTTCTTCCCATGAGCGATGGCCAAGTGGAACTTGTCGCAATCGGGCCCGATCCGTCGCTGAGGTGGCATCGGACGCTACCCGTCGGCCAATCGGTGCGATTGGGACGGCTGCCACAGGACGGATGGGCCGTACCATGGGATCAGCGGATTTCTCGCGAACATGCTGACCTGATTTTCGAAAACGGTGAATTGACGATCCAAGTGCTCGAAGCGGCGAAGAATCCAGTCCATTTTTTCGACGACACTCAACGTGAATTGACAGTCGGGCCGGGCGACGAATTCCGCATCGGAGTGACCCGGTTTCGCGTGGTGACCATGAATCCCGATGGCGGGGACAACAGTGTCACCGTTGACGAAAACCTTGCCGAACTAATTCGCAAGTCGCAACCGGTTGGAGAAGGGCAAGATATTCTGTTCGCCGGTAAGGCCAAGTCGGAGGATGGATTCGATCCCTACCATCGCTGGCTGGGAATTCCGCCCGAGGATCAACCTCCGCACGCTTATCGTTTGCTGGGGATTACGACATTCGAAGAAGTGGGCGACGTCATCCAAGCAGCGGCCGATCGCCAAATGGCACACGTGCGAGGCTACCAAACCGGACAGCGCAGCGAGCTGTCGCAAATGCTGCTCAACGAGTTAACCAGCGCACGGCTAATGTTGTTGACGCCGGAAAAGAAGCAACGCTACGACATTTTGCTGCGCGATCACTTCGCCCAGCAAGAGATGTCAAACCCGGTGTTCGACACCGGACCAAGGCACGACCCGGTCGATAATTTGGCCGGCGAGGCGTGTGGAAATTACGTTTTACTGGATCACCTTTGTAGCGGCGAAATGGGATCGGTGTTCAAGGCCAAGCACGCCATCATGGATCGCATCGTGGCATTAAAAGTGCTCTTCAACGAAGGTCCTGGTGCCAGAGAAGCAATCCAACGATTCAATCAACAGATCAAAACCCTCTCGAATTTGAATCACAAGAACTTGGTCGCGGCCTACGAAGCCGGTGAAAGAGATGGGACGCACTTTCTCGTCATGGAATTCGTCGATGGATGCGATCTGGTCGGATTGCTGAAACAGCGCGGCACACTGTCGATCGACGAGGTCATTGAGTTTGCGATTCAGGCTGCGGAAGGGCTGGGCTACGCACACGCCAGCGGTGTGATCCATCGCAATGTCAAACCGAACAAGTTGCTGTTGGACCAGAATGGAACTATTAAAGTGGTCGGTTGGGGGCGAGCGTTGCTGACCAGCGACACTCCTGCCGACGAGTCGAATGCAAAAACGGTTGTCGGCACTTTCGAATACATGTCGCCCGAACAGAGCGTCGACAGCGATGCGGTGGACCATCGTGCCGACATTTATTCGTTGGGATGTACGATTTTTACGTTGCTCACGCGGCGATTGTTGTTTCCCACGCAATCCGTCGCCGAAACCATCGCCGCCCATCGGAATACGCCACCGCCACTGATTCAGCACATTCGATCCGACGCTCCGCCAAGCCTCGTCATGGTGCTCCGCAAGATGCTGGCTAAACAGCCGGAAAGTCGATTCCAGTCGATGGCACAAGTCATTGCGGGCCTGCAAGCGGTGTTGCATTCCAGCGGTCCGCAACCACCGATTGTCGAACCGGCGCCAAGTCCAGCTCCCGCCGAAGCACGCTCTCGACCTTCCGACAGCACGTCCATGAATCTAGCCGATTTCTTCGGCAACTTGAGCGAAGACGAACGTGAAACTTGGAAACGCAAGCGGAAGTAGGGTGCGTGGAGCAAGCGTGAAAAAACGGTGCGTTGCGCACGCTACGCAACTTCTAACAACTTCTTGAGCGTCGCCAAGTCGATGCGCAAGGCTTCGATGTTTTTCTCTAAACCAGCCTTTGGCAAATACTCAACGTGCAAGGAGATCGGCCCAGCGTACTTCGACTCTTTTAGTAACTTGAAGAACTTTGGGTCCACCTGGCCCTCGCCAAGCGGCACGTTTTCCGGACGACGGCCGTTCCATTTGAAATCCTTGACGTAGATCGCGCCAAGATGAGGCTGCATCAAATTGAAATGGACCGGCCACGACAAACCGCCTTCGACCGTCGAGTGGCGAATGTCGAACGCAACTCCGATTTCCGCCACCGGATAGTCCTTGATGAGTGCGTGTAAGTCCCAAATTCCGGCACCTACGACGTGGGCTCCGGAGTGGTTTTGATAAACCGCCGCCAGACCAAGTTCCCGATTCAAAGCCACCAAGTCTTTCAGTTTTGGGCGGATGGCCTCCAATTGCGGCAGGACGGGCTGCCCCAGATCGTAGCGATAGTATTGCATCCGATAACGTTTGATTCCCAGATCCGCGGCGGTCTTCAGAACTCGTTCGGACAGTGAATCGACCTGGTTGACGTTGGACGTCATGATCGTGACATTGACGCCATGCTTCGCCAGTGCCTCGACCATTTTGGGAAGTTCATCTTCGACTTGCACAGGTTCGATGTGTCCGCCTTTTCGCACGGTCGCTTCAATGCCGTCGAAACCAAGTTCCGCCATCGTGGAACCCAGTTCATCGTAGCTCAACGATTGCACGAATTTTTCGAAAGCGCAGATTTCGAACCTCGCCTTCTTGGGTTGCTCGGCCACACAGACGTTTGACATAGCCAAACCCGCGACGGCAGACACAGAGCTAGCCACAAACGATCGCCGATTCATCGATAGTTCTTGTTCCATTTCAGTTTTCCTTGTGACCAAAATTGTGGGCGTGGAATTTCATAATGTCCGAGCCGTTTTTCTCGTAAATGACGCGGGCGCTGTGCGGCGCATCGTCCACGATCAAACGATCGTGCGGAATCTTTAAACTGTTCAAGAACTTCGTAAACTCCAAGTTGTTTTCGTAATTGAATCCTTTGTTGCCCACGAAGAACAAGATGTTGAGATCAGGATCTGGACGTTCGGCGAATTTGCGGGCCAAGTCCCACGTGTTGTAGCCCGGTGCAAACTTGAGATTGTCGTTTTCATAGCCGTCGTTTTCGGAGATCTTCTTTTCGGTCGCGTAGCCGCCACCGCCGGGAGCAGCCGAACAAAACAAATGTGAATGCCTGAACATGATTCGGCACGTGCCGCGGCCTCCCTGCGAGAATCCTTCGATCGCCCGCCCGCGGCGATCCGCGATGGTGCGGTAGGTTCGATCGATGTGCGGAATCAGCTCCTTGATAAACACGTCTTCGCCCATAGCGTTCTCGCGCTCGGGCAAATTGTAATGGCTGACAGGACCGCCGTTGACGAACACATAAATGGTGGGCGGGATGATTCCAACACTGATCGCTTTGTGAATGTACTCCGCCAGGCTGACGCTTCTAATTTCGCTACCGGGCCGACCGCCGTGTAAATAATAGACGACAGGAAAGCGTTTGTCCTTGTTCGCGGGTTGGCCGTAAGCGGCCGGAAGATAAATGCAATAGCCGACGTCGAGGCCCATCGATGTGCTCTTAAATGTCGTGTGCCGAACGCCGGTTAGATCTTCGCGTTGGAGTGGGTTCACCCAGCGAAACGGTCGAGGCTGTTTCTTTTTTGCTTGGGGCGATTGCTGTGCGCGTATTGTTGCAGGCGCGAGAAATAAGCAGACCATCGCAATTGATTTTTTGGGCAATCTTTTCACAAGGTTTCTTCCGTTTTTCAGCGTTTCAGTCTACATCCCAAATAACCCCCGAAGGAAACTCTGAATATCGGACCGTCCTTCGAGTACCGCAAGATTATAAAACTCTGTCCATCCACAATTATCGCACGATACAGCTAGAAAGTTTCTCTTTACGATCTTGGAAAAACCCGTGCCCGTCGTTGAGATGCGTTCCACCCTGGCTTCGCGATGTTTACATTTTTGGCACCTATAGGCTTGTTTAAACTGAAACTCAAACGATGTTTCGTCTTCGCCATTAGCTGGTTCGGCCATAAAATCCAGATTCAACTTGCCCTCGCGCGAGCAGCCACATTTCCAGCACGAGTCAAACTGTTCTTCAATAACTTCGCGGCAGTTGGAACACGTCCACATAGGAATTCGATCGTACAGCGGATTGCGCGAAAAAACCCTGTGACCCGGAATTGCTGTTCGCAAACCGGGTCAAAGGAATTGGAAGTTATTCTCGTTCAGGGGTGAGCCTGTCTACAAACCCGGGTCGATCTTGAGCAGTTGGCCGTCGCCATCGCCGATCACGGTGATGTAAAGCGCGCCATCATCGCCAAACGCCATCGCCGTCGGCTTGTCCAGGCCGCACAGTTTTTTGGATTCGATCATCAGTTTTTCGTCGCCCTTCTTGGCGATCAACTGGAACAAACCGCCTTCTGCTGTGTCGAACCAGGAGAAATCCAAGGCATAGATCTTGGCCTTCTTTTTGGGACTAAATGCCACCGCCGTGATGTCGCTCAGGCCAACTTCGACATTGCGAAGCATCTTGCCGTTCTTGGCGTTATAGAACGTGAGCAGGCCGTCGTTGGGGACGGTGATTTCACCCATTTGGCCGATCACCAGTTGTCCGCGAGGACTCATCGTAGCCGCGACCGGAGCGTCCACCCCCGTGGCTTCCTTGGTGGCGATGAAGCGCTCGAACTTGGTGACTTTGCCATCTTTGACGGTGGCTTTGGCGACCCAGCCCTTGGTGTCGTCGCCGTTGCAGGTGACGTACACGGCGCTATCCGTTGAGGTCACGCCATGGAAGTTTCCTTCTGCCTTTAACGTTTCGTTGGCTGTGAGCGAAAAACTGGCTTCCATATCTTCGGCTTTGAGCACGCCCTTAACGTCCACTTTGTAGACACGCAAGAGTTCCTTGTCGTCAATGTTTCCGCCACCGCCGACGACCAGCGTGTCGCGGTCGAGGAACGTCAATCCCAATGGTCCGATGTCGTAGTTGGGACCTTTGCCGTAGACGTCCTTGGGAAAGCCGGTAATTACGTCAACCGCCTTGCCATCGACAACTTGGACGACGCGTCCCGCACCGCTGTCAGCGACAAACACAACGCCCGTTTCCGGTTGGATCGCAACACCGCACGGATTGTTCAGACCGCCGACCACCTTCACAGGCTTGGCGGCGTGGGCGGAAACACAGTACATCACGGCCACAACGGCCAGCCAATTTGACATCGTTCGCATTTGAATCTCCTTAACGGGTTAGCAAGTACTTATTCAGGTAGCGTTGGCGGCTTGATTTTGGGATAGGCACGTGTGAAGTGGGATCTTTTGACAAAAGGGGCCATTTTGGCTGACTCAAATCCGGCTGGCAAGATGGGAAGCTAAAAAGACTGGGGTAAGCTTTGCGTGTTGCGTCGCACACGTCTTAAGAACTAATGTCACGGTGTTACAGAGGCTTTTTGCCCCGCACCGGCGTGCGTTGTTAAACCTTAACGCCTTGGCAAAGCTTGGCGAATCTCCGGCTTGTATCGGGAGATCGGAAAAATTTGGCTGGATGGGTGGTGGACGTCCGATCCTCATTATCGCCGGCTTACTGCGGTCGCATCACTTTCGCCAACCGCCCGCCGACGAGGATCATCGAGCGCTATCAGACCCACAGCTCGCCCCGCCTGATCCGAATCGATGGGTGCTATTCACATCGGGATTCAGTCGCTCCCCGCGATTGGGTCCTTTTTTTGTTTCTTGTGAAGAATCTCAATAACACGACTTCGGCTGGCCGCTCGCCAAGTTGCGCCAATCGCTGCAATGACTTGGCTAGCAACGTCGTTCGTTGACATCTCTTCCTCTAGCGAGACCGATCGACATTCGCTCAGGCTGCGAAACCATGTTTCTTGCCGCCGGGCAAATTGGCGCGTCCTTGCTTTGACCTTTTCGATTGTCTCTTCGAGGTCTCCTGTGCCACGAAGATGATCAATCACTTCGCGATAACCCACCGCTTGCGATGCCGTTCGGCTCAACTGGCCGAAAGTGTCGATCAGCCCACGGACTTCTTCGAGAAAGCCGATCGCGAACATTTTGTCGACGCGCCGCTCGATCCGTTGATGAAGTTCTTCCCGCCGCCATTGAAGTGCGAAAACTTTGCATGCCTCGGCCGGCTGGTCTTCGTCGAATTGCACTTGCAAGTGGCTGATGGGCTGGCCCGTCAATCGATAAACTTCCAACGCCCGGATCATTCGCCGTTTGTCGTTGGGATGAAGCTTGGTGGCCGACAAGGGATCGATGTGCATCAGACGTTCGTGCAACGCGGCCAGGCCAACCGTTTCAATTTCCGCTTCGATTTCGCGCCGCAGGTCCCAATCCGCGGGCGGACCGTCAAAGATGCCGCGCAACATCGCCTTCAGATACATGGGCGTACCGCCGACAAATAACACTTCGCGGCCGCGCTGGCGAATTTCCTGAGCAATCTTGGTTGCCTGCTCCACGTAATTCGAGACGCTGAATTGCTCGGTCGGATCGAGGATGTCGATCAAGTGATGCTCGATCGTCGCGCATTGCTCTGGCGACGGCTTCGCCGTGCCGATGTCCATGCCACGATAAACGGCCATCGAGTCGAGCGAAATGATCTCCGCGTCCAGGCGTTTCGCCAATTCCATGCCGACGTCCGTTTTGCCGCTGGCCGTCGGCCCGGTCAGGAACCAGCAATCGTGGGCCAGCGAAAAGTCCGCCTCGAAATCAGTTGCATCGGATTCAGTCATCGTGGTGAAGCGCCGTTACGTTATAATGAAGCTCTATGTAATTCTCCGCACAGCATTGTCACTTTTAACTTTGATTTAGCCTAGACCGGCCGCCAGGAACCGAAGCGTGACCAACGACGAAACAACTGTCTTCTCGCGTTTAATGGCCATCATCGAAGATCGCAAGGCCAACCCGCCCGAGCGTTCTTACACGACCAAACTATTCGCCGGAGGCGTGGCGAAGATCGGAGAAAAGATCGTCGAAGAATCCCATGAAGTTGTCGAGGCCGCCGGCGAGTCCGGCCGCGAAGGACACGACCACCTGGTTTACGAAGCGGCCGACTTGATTTACCACCTGTTCGTGATGCTAGGCCATCGCGAGGTCAAACTTGAGGAGGTCGAACAGGAACTGGCGCGACGATTTGGCATCTCTGGCTTGGACGAGAAAGAATCTCGGCAGCAGGAACAATGATAGCCGCATCCCCAAGGAAGTCTGAACTTGGAAGTATTTGTGTCTTGTGCTTCGGATCGCGGACTTTCGCGCTTTAATCTGGGATGAGCCCGGAGAATGGTGGGACATGTATACGTTCCCACCAGACTTTTAATCCATGTTGGATGCCAAGAACGAGAAACGCGACAAACGGGGTCGGATCTCGTTTTGAATAATGAGACCCGACCCCGTTTCCGTCGTTGATTGATTGCGAACGGGGAATGCAAAAGCGAGAGCGGATCATCTACTTATTGTCGCTGTCAGTGATTTCATTGAGCGAATCAATGAACTTTTTCGAACTTGATGCTAAATACCTCGCATTCTTGTCGATCAAGAGTCTCACCACCTCTGCATGTTGCATCTGGGCAGCTTGATCTAGTGGCGTAAAGCCTTCATCATCCGTCGCGTTGACATCGGGGTTTTCCTCTAGCAACCGCTGGACAATATCTTCATATCCTTCTCTAGCTGCTAGATGAAGTGGACTCCAACCATGCTCACACGAAACACTGATACTTGCATTTGCGCCACTACTAAGCAAGAGGTCAACGATTGCTGGATTCCCGCTCCACACGGCTCCCCAAATGGGTGTTGCTTGTCGACACATCTGGTTGACATCCGCACCGCAGTTTATCAAGAACCTGACAACTTCGAATTGATTATCATGAGCAGCCAGGCAAAGTAGCGTTTCGCCGTCCTTCCAAGCAAATCTAGCAAGCTCTGGAGTCTCTCGAACTTCGTCCACTATGCCCTCCCACTTGATGTCTTGAAATGTCAGCAAAGCTGACTCAAACGCCGAAATCTGTGACCAGTCTATGTTGGCACCTAGGGCGTCAATGTCGATTCTTCCGTTTTCGAGTAGTGGGACTTTCATGACGATTTGATCAATTCGAGAAGTGTCACCCAGCCACCGGCGTTCCATCTTCCCAAATCCTGACACGGATTTAACAAGGCCGATACGGACGAGCGCCGGATTCAGTGAACGGGAATTGCGACACGCTTTGTTGGAGGAAGAACGGGGGTCAGGTCTTGACTTTTAACTTTTGGCCGGTATCTCACATTGCATGGGACGGCCTTTACCGTGCTCAACACACGCTACGTGAATCATCCGGGTTAGGCAAGCGAGACGCTTACCCTACGTTTTGAAACCTTTTGCTGCCTGCATTAGCCTTTCCAATTGATTAACCACTTCATCTCGCGTTAGCCCGTCGGTCATCACTTCGATCGCGTCGAGGGCTTTCATCAGGCGTCCAACTTCCCGGTTCGAATCTCGGCGGTCTCGCTCGTTTTGTTGTGCGAGCACCTCTTCGAACGTCACTTGTTCGCCCTGTGCGACAAGATCGCTCAGGCGCCGCCTTGCTCGTTCTTCGGGGCTGGCGGTCAGAAAGATTTTGCACTCTGCATCGGGAAACGCCACCGTGCCTTGGTCGCGGCCTTCGGTCACCGTGTTCTGATCGGCCGCGATTCTTCTTTGTAGCTCGACCAGGTTTTTACGAATCAAAGGATTGTCGGCGACGAAATGGATCGCGGTGGTCACTTCGGTCGTGCGAATGTCATCCGTGACATCTTCGCCGTTGACGATGACGCGTGGACCTTGAAATTCGATTGAAATCTCTTGCGACAGTCGGACCAAGGCATCTTCGTCGTGCCAGTCGATTTTCTGACGCAACGCAGTCAACGCGACAGCACGATACGTGGCTCCGGTGTCAAGAAACTGAAAGCCCAATCGCTCTGCCAGCGCACGCGACACATAACTTTTCCCTGCCCCCGCCGGTCCGTCAATCGTTACGATCATTTGATCCTACCAGCGGCATTCGATTTCCGCCCATTCGCTAGCGCAGACATCCAACCGTACTTTGCCTTCTTCTATTTTGCAGTCGCTGATCGAGTTGCCTTGAAAGTCGACCACGCGGGCTTCGCGAATTGCATGGAAACTACTCAAGGTTGCTCGGCATGAGCGGGCGGCGGTCTCCAACAATCGTACGCGAAAACCTTGCACACTCCCATCCGACTCCATCGGCTCCCAATGCGTGGCGACGATGTTTTTGGCATCGACATGGAACAGCCAACTCGAACTGGCGGGCGAAGGGACGGCGGCGGTTTGTGCGAATAATGTATCCGGCATCAGCAAACTGGTGGCCGCTTGCATGGGATAGGGAACGTCGATGCCGATGCCGACGCGAAAGCGACGAGCCGTTTCGCCACGTACGATCAACAAGCTGTCGAGTATCCGGTGTCCGCACTTGCGATGGAATGGCAAGCCGCCGGTCAGGATCGTCGTCTTACGTTTCTTGTCGATGCTCTCGATGTCTATGTATTGTGGGGCTTCGAAGTGTTTGCTGCTGATTGCCTGTTTAAGTCCGTTGACGGCTCGCCACATGTCGACGGTTGGTTCGGCCCAAGCGAAGCGCGCTGCGAAATACGAGTTCCACGGATCCGCACGTGGATCAACTTTTGGGTCCAGCTCGATGTCGATTAACACAACGCGCGTGCCACGCCACAGCCGAAACGTTTGTTGGTATTCCGCCAGATCCGTGCCGTCTTTATCAAGCAACCGGCCGTTGACGACGATTTCGCCGAGCGTGGAACTGTTGCTGGTTACTTCGATGTTGTCCGCCGCCATGACTGAGTAATTGGCCATCTCGTCTGGGTCTTGCCAAGTGTCGTCGACGTTGGCTCGCTGGCCTGGCAAGCGAAACGCGAGTTGCTGCGAGAGCCGATTGCCGCGGTGCTTGTATTCGTACAAAGACCGCATCGCGCCGGTTGTCGAATCGATGAGCACTTCGAAAAACTCGTTTCTGAGCAAACAGTAGCCTTCGTCTTGCGTCTTGTCCTCCGCCAGTGGGCGATTGTCCCGACGGCTTCGCCCGGCGGGCTTCTTGCCTGGTGCGACCCAAACGAAA
Organism: uncultured Pirellulaceae bacterium; assembly: GCA_964343305.1. GTDB lineage: Bacteria > Planctomycetota > Planctomycetia > Pirellulales > Pirellulaceae > CAYFJO01. The sequence continues at coordinate 39,367 of CAYFJO010000003.1, forward strand.
CCCATCGGTGGGACGTCGACAATAATCTGTTTTGTGTCGCCGGCATCACTGGCCGAGTAGATCGGTTTTTCCACCACTGGCAGTCGTTTCAGTTCTGGTGTCTCCACTCCGATCCGACGAACGAAACTGCACGGATTGGCGACTAGATAGCCTTCGACTTCTTCGCGGTCTTGGCGCGGCAGGCATTCAGCAAATCGTTTTGTGGCATCGGCGACCGCGTTCGTAGTTTGTTCATTGAGATCGCTGCCTTGTTCGATTTCGACCGTTCGATCAATGTCGTTGAGCAACGTGTCGCTCGATTTGGCGACATCGCCCGTGACGAGACCGACGAGCGTGCGCAGTGCATTGGCCGCCTCGGCCGCCGTTCGCTGTCGCCAATAATTCGTCGACGAGGAAATCGGATTGGGCGTGCGGCGAATAATTGCCTGTTTTAAGTAGGGCGACTGATATTGGTCGGCCGTGAATCGGTCGGACTGACCTGCATCGTCGGTTTCACGGATGTACTCATCGAACGTGACGAACTTGCCAAGCGCCGGGCCATAGCTGGCAATCCGCCGCAAATCGCTTAGCCAAACGCTGGATTTGCCGGGCCAATGAGCCAAGCAGACGGTGGCCACGTGGTCCATGTCCATCGATTCGCCCATTTTGACCGCCAGATTCAGATACGTGGCGGGCTTGGTCGCGTCTAGCGGAGCGCGGGCCATCGCATCAATCGATGTGCCGTCGGGGCTCTCCCAGCGTGTTTTGATTTGCACGCCTTCGGGAAATCGACCGTCGTCCAGCGTGGCGTGTAGCCCGGCTTCGATGCCAAGTTTGCTCAGAATCTGTGGCAGAGCAGGCGTCAATCCAAATCGTCGTCGGCCGAAAACCTTGGGAGGCTCGCCGAGATGCGTTTTGTAATCTTCCAGTCCACTGCGGAATTCACTGAGGATTGTCTCGCAAGAGAGCAGCGGCAGCCGACGTTCGACGGACTCGCCGCCAAGCACACAGGCTTCGCCTTTTTCTAACTTCGCCCGCAGCGCGGCCAACGTTTCAGATTCTTGTTGAGCCATGCATTCGACCGAGGTGGCAGACAGCAACAAATTGATTGGCGAGGACAAGGCAAGTTCGTCGCGCAACACCTGGCCGATCGTTGTGTCGGCAACCAAAGTGAGGTCAATGATGAAGGCGTCCACGGGGTAGTAATGGTCGCGTTCTTCGGCGAGCACGTCAAAACAAGACGTTAGTTTTTCACGGGCAAGCTCCACGTCTCGTTCCATCGCGGCTTTGGCCGCGGCGACCGTTTGGTTGCTGAAGTGAATTTCGTCGAGGTTACTGGAGTAGCGCATTTGCCGCGTGAGCAATTCGACTTGCAGATAGCAATAGCCCAGCGCCAGAAAATCGGCGGCCAATTCGCCGTCGACTTGGCCATCGCCACCATCAAGATTTTCCAGAGCCAGCGAGATGATTTCATCTCGGTCGGTTTTTTTGCGGATGAAGTTGGCACCTTCTTCCTTGGCGCGCTGTGCGAATCCTGTGGGTAGCTCATGCACGCTGACCGACGGAGCGAGCACGAGTCGTTCGCTAAGGTCTTCCGGCGGATCGTCAACTCGGTGCCATGCCGGGATTGATTCGACGCAATGGATCAGTGCCGGATGCCAGAGCGCGGTCCAGTTGGCGAGCAGTCCCTGGGCATCGTCTCCTTCATGATGAAGCGGGAAATCCTCAAGGCTGTGGCACGGGAGCAGAATAATGTTTTCTCGATACTTCATCGGCGGACTCAATATCCAAAGATACGTGTGATCAACGAGAAAGATAGACGGATAGCTCGTTAGGCTGGTGGGGTGCAAGAGCGTACGGGAGGATGCTGCCGTACCAGGTTAGAAGTCGCCAACGCTTGGCATTGCCGACGTGAATAATAGTGATCCTAGCACGAGGGGTTTTTGTCGACAACCAAACGTGTCGACACGTACCCGCAGCACAAGTGAGGGGGTTCGCAAAACTCCGTCACTCGCTCACGCGCTGTGTTTGCATGACCTTTGGTGATTGCTTTACTCCAATTAGGGGGATTGTGACGGCAATTCATCAAAATAAAATGGCCTCCAAAGCATGCGGGGAATCATGCTTGATGGATAAGTCGTTGTGGCGATTGAACATGGTTCATTTCTCACAACCTGAAATTTCGTTGACAAACACCGTACTCTCCCAGTAAATTAGGAACTAAAGAGAATCCGGCCAGCTCCTTATCTTACATTCACTCGTCTCATCGACATTTTGAGCCAGAGCTGCCGGGGCAAGCGGCTTTCGGACGGTCGTTTGTTGAGGCACATTTGGACTTGGGGGAATCACCCATGGCTAAGAAAAAACGCCGCAGCGGTGTTTGGGGAATTGATATTGGACAATGCGGCTTAAAAGCGCTGCGTTGTGTCGAAGGCGACGACGAAGATGAACCCCTCGTTGCCGATGCATTTGATTACATCGAGTACCCCAAGGTACTTAGCCAACCCGAAGCGGACGCGGACGAGTTGATTCGCGAGGCGCTCGAGCAATTCTTGGAACGCAACGAGATCAAGGGCGACAGAGTTGCGATGTCGGTCTCTGGCCAAGCGGGCTTGTCGCGATTCTTCAAGCCGCCGCCTGTCGACGCCAAGATGATTCCCGACATCGTCAAGTATGAAGCTCGGCAGCAGATTCCGTTTGCGCTGGAAGACGTCATCTGGGACTTTCAACGAATCGGCGGCCAAGAAGTGGACGGCTTCGTGATGGATGCCGAAGTTGGCATTTTCGCGATGAAACGCGACGCCGTGTTCCGTGCGTTGCAACCATTCACGGACGCCGAGGTCGAGGTGGACATCGTCCAATTGGCGCCGTTGTCGATCTACAACGCGGTTTGCCACGACATGCTGGGCGATCTTCCTGCGCCGGAAGACATCGACCCCGATGATCCGCCCGAATCCGTGGTCGTGCTGTCGGTCGGTACGGAAACGACCGATCTGGTCATTACCAATGGCAGCCGGTTGTGGCAGCGAAACATTCCGCTCGGCGGAAACCATTTTACAAAACAGTTGACCAAGGAATTGAAGCTGACCTATGCCAAGGCGGAACATCTAAAACGCAACGCACGTCAGGCGGAAGATCCCAAGACGGTTTTCCAAGTCATGCGGCCGGTGTTTAACGACCTGGTCACCGAAATCCAGCGCAGCGTTGGCTACTTCCAAAGCATCGACCGCCAGGCCAAGATCGGCAAGATGGTGTTGCTCGGCAACGCGGTCAAGCTGCCGGGTTTGCGGCAATACCTGTCCAAGAACCTGGGACAGGAAGTCGTCAAACTGGATACTTACGATTCGCTGTCGGGATCGGCGGTGCTGGATGCCAAAGCCTTCAAGGACAACGCGCTCTCGTTTGGCGTGGCCTATGGCCTGTGCCTGCAAGCGCTAGACGTCGGCAGGATTGGCACCAACCTGTTGCCGCGAGAATTCATCACGGAGCGACTGATCCGTGAGAAAAAACCTTGGGCGGTTGTCTCGGTGGCCGCGTTGCTGTTGGCGATGGCGTTCAACTATTTCTTCCAATACAACGCTTGGAGCCGCGTGCATCCCGAGTTGACGGAGGTCGGCGAAAAGGGAAGTGTAAGCTACAATGACATGTTTAGGACGATCGAGGGCATCGAAAAGGAGAGCAGCGAAAAGCTGGCTCGTGACACAAAACAACTTGCCGAAATGACGCACATCAAGTCGCTGGGCACGGAAGTGGTCGGCGACGGGGATCGCAAGCTGTTATGGGCCGAGTTGATCAAAACCATTCATCTGGCCCTGCCGACCGATCCGCGTGTCACACCGGGCGATTCCGCCGATCCATTGAAAGTGCCCTTTATCGACCGCGAGGACATTCAAATCGAGTACCTGGAATCGGAGTATTTTCAAGAACTATCCGGATGGTATGAAGGGCCGGTGAAGGGTCTTTACCAGATTGAGTTAAATCGGGCCCGAAACGAAGACACGGCGAATGCGGAAGGAGAGTCGGCAGACGAAGCCGCGACAGCCGAAGCCGCGGTGGTGGAAGATCCCGGACCTTCCGGCAAAGGCTGGGTGTTCGAAATGGCGGGATATCATTTTCACAACAGCAATTCGCGCGTGGATAAGGGCTGGGGTGCCGCTTACATTCGAAACACGCTGCTCAAGAACCTGCGCGAAGGCACAGTCAAATTGCCCGACCAGGAAGGCAACGAGGTGGAGTTCACCTACAAGGAAATGGGTGTCGGTTATCCGATTTTGGCGGTGAACAACGAAATCAACCACGCGTATCGGCTGAAGAATCCGAACCACCCCGCCAACAGTCAAGGTGGCGGCCGGGTGGGGGCAGTCCGTGGCGATGATGATGGCACAGCAATCCCCCTCGATTTTGCCGCGCCTAAGTATGATTTTGTCATTCAATTCTGTTGGCAGGAAAACCCACTGACGCAACGGATGGAACTGTTGACCAAGCGTCTGGAAGAGCAGAGGCAGCTTGAAGAACAGCGACGGCTTGAGGCGCAACAAGCCGCCGAGGCCGCGGCAAACGAACAGGGCGAGCCAGCAGCCGGGAATCCGGCACCAGCAGACCCAGCGGCAAACGCTGGCGGGGCGAACAATGCGAATGGAGGATCCTAATTGTGGACCAAGCAAAAAACGTCATTGCAATTTTGATGAAACATTTGTTTTGGGTCGTTTGCGGGATCGTCGTGATCATCGCCTTTCTAACCTGGTACATGGCGTCGTCGTCATTGCAGGCCGAAGAAGCGACCAACCGAAAGAAGATCGAAGACGCCAAGAAGAAGATTGAGGGTGTTAGAACCAAAGGTGTCACGACAACGATGGGACCCAAGCACCCCAACGACACGACGTTCGAGGAAACTAACAAGATCACCGAACAGGTCAAGGTTGACGTCTACAACGTTTGGAAGACGCAGAATGAAAAGCAACTGGACATTCTTGTGTGGCCGTCCGACCTTTCAGAGCGTTTCCGCAAATCCGTAGACAGCTTACGTCCGATTGAGATCATTGAGTTCAATCCAACCGCGACGCCGCCCACACCACTCGATCAGGAAATCAATATCGACTTTCGCGAAACTTATCGCGACTTTATCAAGGGACATATCCCGAGTCTAGCGGGAAGAGTACGTGCCAAGTGGCACATCAAATCCGCGGCTGGTGTTCGCGGGGGCGGCGATGACGGACTCGGTGGTGCGTTTGGTGGAGGCGGAGACCCCGCCGATGGTGGCGATGGAGGCGGCGATCTGGCTGGTGATGGGGGTGATGGAGGTGATGGCGCGGACAGTGAGTCGGAGTATCTTGTGGACTGGGCACAAGGCGATCAGGCGAGGTTGCTGCAACGCTTGTCGGTGTTTTCGGGCCGGGATAATGTGCCAACCACGTTGCAGATGCTTTACGTGCAAGAAGACCTGTGGATTTATTCCTCGTTGTTGGACATCATCGACCGCACCAACGGCCCTGTGGTACGGCGCGACCGGGCCAAGATTAAGCGAATTGATCATCTGTTGATTGGTGCCGATGTCCGTGGACCGATTGGTCAAGTTCAACGAATTCAAGGTGCCGAGGGTGGCAATGCTCCTGGGCAAGACGTGGGGAACCAGGCTGGTGCCGCGGAGGGGAATCCCGCAGCCGGCGGCGACGGTGGCAAGGGCGCGGTTGGAGACCCCGCGGACGGCCGTTACGTCGATAAAGACTTTCAACCACTCACCGCCAGCGCGCTGCGATCCGCGTATCAATCGACGAACCCCAACGATGCCTATTTGGCGGTGGCCAAGAGAATGCCGGTCCGCATCGGCCTGCTGATGGACCAACGGGACATCACGCAACTGTTGCTGGAATGTGGTAACTCGCCACTGCCGATCGAAGTTCGCCAGGTCCGCATCAATCGCCATCGCGCACAAGGTGGGCAACGAGGACTTGGCGGCGGACTTGATGGTGGCGCCGGAGCCGCGGTTGGCAAAAACCCGTTCGAGCAGCCGGTCGAAATCTATGGGATTATCTATATGTACAACAAACCGAATGACGAAAAACTTAAGGTGGAAAACGCCGCTGGGGCCGCGGAGAATCCAGACGCGGCACCCGCGGACGGTGCCGACCAGGTGAACAACGCCGCCGCGCCAGCCGGCGAGAACTCATAGCGAGGGATGGACATTCCCATTGGATGGACATCCAACATGTGTAAGAATTGAAGAACCAGTTGCTTAGGGCCTGAGTTGCGAAACTGCTTGGACGTTTGCGGGGGCGAATGTCGAGCGGAAAACTGGATGGAGTTGAATTATGAGAAATGACGGTGGAATCAAAGGTTTTTTCATCTATCACGGTGAAAAGGTTGCCGCGTTCCTGGTGTTGTGTTTTGCTGGGATGCTGTTCGCCTGGGGATATTCCGTTGAGTCAATTGACGACAACAAGTCCCCGGCCGTGCTGCAGAATCTGGCGGGGCAAGCCCAGTTGCATTTGAAAGACAAAAATGCCTGGATTTCGATTAAGCCCGGCCGTGTGCCGTCGCGCAGCTTTACCGAGGACTTGAACACCCGCGTGTCTCCTAACGAGTCCAATTACAAGCCAGATCGCGCTCTAATTGCGCTCATTCACCCAGAAAGAGTGCCACGAGAAGATCCGACTGCATTCCCACCGACCGAAGTGCAAGCGGACGGTGCGTTTGCGGCCGTGGCAGAACGTGCAACCCCGGAAGTTTCCCGAGGTGCTTTGGACTATAAACCTCGCGCGCCGGTCAAGGCCAAAAAAGAGCCAAAGGTTGTTCGGCGTCCGCCACGTCGTCCCAAACGTCCGAATCCGCTGGACGACGCAGGGGGCCTCGATGACGCGGATATATTGGGCGATGCAGGGGCTGATTTAGAAGGCGACGCGGGTGTCGATTTGGCCGGTGCAGATGCCGGGGGCCATGGCGCGTTCTTGACTTTGTCGCCCAAGCTGATCGCAAAAATGATGGATAACAACCGCCATCTGTGGCGGCCCGATGGCAACATGCAGGGCCGATCAAAGCCGGTGCCGAAGGGATATTATGTGGTTGGCGTCAAAGCGATCGTCCCGTGGAAAACTCAATGGGAAGAATACCAGCGCGTCTTTCGCGAAGCCGTGGGATTCAAGGAAACTCGCGATACGCCGAAGTATATCTTTTTTGAAGCCATGCGGATTGACGTGACGGATGATCTCACGATGGATCTGACGGACGACAACAACGATGGAAAAAGGGATTCCGATGGGGTTGTTCTGCCGTGGAAACTGATCTCCCACAAGACTTACGCGGAGGATGTGAGCAAATCGGTCTGGGCGACGACGGCGAAGAACATCTCGGACGTGCAGTCGCAAGACGAGGCGCTCACCATGTCCAATCCGCCACTCGGTCCGGTCGACTATACGGATTTGGTGATGCACGAAAAGATTGGGCTGTTTAAGCCTGAGAAGAAAGACGGCGTTGGCGGAAGAGAGGAAGTCGTACCTGCTAAGCCGACCCTCGACCGATTGGTACCTGGTCCGATGGGGCCTCGTGGTGCCGATAAGGGCGATCCTGGTGGTGAAGGGATTGCTGGGGGCGACGGCGGTGAAGACGAGAAAAAGACGAACGAGCCGCCCGTGGACTTTAAGCTGGTTCGTTTCTTCGACGTGACGGCCGCGCCCGGCCGCGCCTATCGCTACAAGATCCGCGTTTGGTTGAGTGATCCCAACAATCCTCGTGAATCAAGCGAGCAAGGCGGGATGAACAATGATCCAACCGTTTTGAGAGACGTCATGCTGGCGGATTCCGTTGTGAAACGTCTTGCAAAGCAACGTGCCGCGGATACCGCCGCGGGATCATCAACGTTTTGGCTCAAGACCAAATGGAGTGCACCCAGTGGAGCGATCGTGGTTCCCAAGTACATTCGTCAGTATTACAGCGGCACGGTTGAACCCGCGGCCGTCGTCACACTGTCGAATGGCGAAAAGTTTGAACGTACCGAGCCCAAAGGCAGCTTGGTCGTGTCGGTTTGGGATCGAAAGTACGCCACGAATGTGCCAGTTGAATTGTACGACCATGAAGAGGAAACTCCTTTGGCACAGCGCGGAACGGTGTTGAATGTCCAACGCAATGCCGACGTCCTGCATCCGATTTCTTGGCAAATCCATCGTCTGGACGGATATGAAATGGAAACGGACTCGATGGTCCTGGATCTGCGCGGCGGCGGCAAATTGCCGAGCACCGACAAAAATGAGGAACTCAAGGCGCCCGGCGAGTTCCTGGTCATGGACGCCGAAGGAAGACTCTTGGTGCGCGATGAAATCAGCGATCTTGAGTCGTATCAGATGAGTTTGTTCGACGACAAGGATTTCGGACCTGGAATCAACTCGGCCAGGCTACCGAATATGGGAGATGGAATGGAAGGCATGGGTGAGCCCGAGATGCTAGATGGTGCTGGCGATGCCGCTGCCGGTGATTTCGGTCTACTGGACGAATAACATCCGTCCGCGAAAACAACTTGCCCATGGACAACCGCTCGTGTAATTCACGAGCGGTTTTTCTTTTCGCCGGCATGATCCGCTTCGCGGATGGTCCCGGCGAGCATGTAAGCGATCGGCGCGAAGATCATCAACGGCAACCATGCCGCGAACGACGGCCGGATGATGCCCCTTGCGCCCAAACCATGAAAGGCCAGCGTCACCACAAGAAACGCCGCTACCACCGACAGACACTTTCCGGCCGCGACAAACAGATTGTGTGCTTCGCGTGTGAACACCAACGGCAGGCCAAGAAACAGAAGCGTCACATCCAGCAAGGGCCGAAGCAGCCGCGCGTGGACCGCGACGCGCACGCTCGATCCGTAATCCAAGCTTGGGTTTCTCAGCCCGCGGAACAACTCCATCGACGAAGAGTACTGGCACACCGCTGTGCCGCTGGCTAAATAACTGAACTTGACGCCGCTGACGACGAACAGTTGGTCCTTTTCGAGCCAAGGTGTGTCGGCGGGGCTGAGGATCACGGGTTGTCGGTCGTCGCTGTGCTCGCTGGTTGCATAGAACGAGGGCAGACGCCACGCTTCCTCGGGGACGGTGACGTCGTCCAGCAAATAGCCACCCGGATGCTTGCCGTGTGGGGGCCGGTAGAAGGCGTTGGCGGCAATAAGCTGCCCGCCATACTCGCCATAGGTCGAATACAACTGAAACGAAGGTTCGATGATTCTTTGTTCGGCGGCCAGCGTCGAACGGCCGTTGATCAGCAAGTCGGTTTTGTGGTCGAACTGGGGACGCAATGGTTTGGCGTTGTCCCCCAACCACTCCTGGGCGTTGCGGATCAAATCTTCGCGGTGCCCAGGGATCAAAAGCTCGCGATTGAGCACGGCCAAAACGCTGACGACAACAACTCCCACCGCCAGCGGCCGGATGATCCGGCCGACGTGAACGCCCGCGGCCAGCAGCGCCGTCAGTTCATTGTTGCGCTGCATCCAGGTGATTGCGCAGACGGCGGCGACCAGCGCGAGGATGGGGCTAGTATGGTCGAAAAACGTGAGGATACGCGGGCTATAGTATTGGACAAGGACGGCAAACAATCCGCCCTCGGTCGATTTCGCGTAACGCAGAAACTCGTCCAAGTTGCCGAAACCATCGATCACGATAAACAGCCCCGTCAGACACAGAAAGCAAATCACGAGCACTTTCGTGAACAGCCACAGGACATAGCGATCGACAATAAACATTCGACATCCGTTTCACATCGGTAGGACAGATCGCCAATCCGTCCGTCGGCAATCAGCCTTCCATCACCTTCTCAATCGCTCGTGCCAGCGCCACGATCCCATCGCGGATTTTGCCACAAGATTGCACGCCAAAGCTCAAACGCATGGTGTTCTTTTTCACGGGCTCGCCTTCTGGCGGGAACGTGAATTGACCGGGCACGTACAACATTCCTTCCGCGATCGCGACATCGAACAACGAACCTTGCGGGCCGGTGTCAATCGATTCGGGTAATTCCGCCCAAATGTACAAGCCACCGCTGGGCCTCGTCCACGAGACACCGGGAATCGTCGACAAGAATTCGTCTGCCGCCGCTAGCATCGCGTCTCGCTTTCTACGATAGTTTTCGCGGATGCGTTCAATGTGTGGCACCAGCAAGTCTAGCTCGAGCACTTTCGCAATCAAATGTTGGCTGAAATTCGGCGAACCAAAATCGATGTTTCCTTTTTGATCGCACACCGGGGCCACCAGATGTTTGGGCAAGACTCCCCAGCCAACGCGAATTCCCGGCGAAAATGATTTGGAAAACGTGCCAGCGACGATCACCGTGTCACCTTCCGCATCACAAGTTTGCGTGCTCGCGATATCGTCGCCCTCGTATCGCAGCGCGCGATAAGCGGCGTCGGCAATCACATGAATTTTTCCTTTCTTCGACCAACGCTTGGCAATCTCGACGATGGCCGCGCGACGCTCAAGCGGCATCGTCAAACCACGTGGGTTGTCAAAGTAAGGCACAAGATAAATTGCCTTGACCCGCGCCAACTCACCGTCCGCCTCGATCTTCTGTAACGACGCTTCCAGTGCATCGGGAACCATGCCCAAGTCATCACAAGCCACGCCGATCGATCGGCCACCGATGTTGCTCAACGTGCCCAGAAAAACAAGATACGTTGGTGCCGCGCACAACACGATGTCGCCGGGATCCAGCAAACTTTCCACGACCAAGTGCAGCAATTGGTTACTTCCCGCCGTGACGATGACCTGGTCGACGGACAGACGATCCGGGTCGATGCTATCCTGTTGAACAATTTGCGACAACAGCGCTTCTCGCAGAGGCGGATAGCCGGGCGTCGTTCCATATTGAAGCGCGGATCGTGCCACGCTGTCGTCCGACAAGATGCTTTCCAACGCCTGCCGCGTCGGTTCAGTGGGGAGCGTTTCCCCATCAACAAAACCGGCAGCCAACGAGATCAAATCGGGGTTGGCAAGCGCCCGGGACATCAATTCACTGATCGGCTGTCCCGCGGCCCAATCGGCGCGTTGACTGAGTTTCACATCCGAGGTTGCCGATTGCTGGGGCATTGTAGCCGAAAGGGTCACATTCATTGATGAATTGGGTACAATAGGATAGTTTGCTGAAAACGGTCAAGACGGATGTCATTGCCGACATGGCGGAACTGGCTAAACACTCGTCACAACTTAGCAGATTTGGTTCGCCTAGAATCCGGTTTTTTCATGGAAGTTTCTTCGTTTGATCTGCATTCGCTCGCCAAGGTGTGTCGCCGGCAAGTCGATTCGATTCTCGGTTGGTCGCGGAATTCGTCTCTCTCACTATGCTTTCCACCGCACTGTGTCTTTTGCAACGATCGTGTCCCAAGCGATGGATTTGAACCTTTGATTTGTACAGCATGCCGGTCTTCCTTGGCCCCGAACTTGGGTCCGAGTTGCAAGCGATGTGCCACTCCCGTGTCCAGCATTCTGGCACAAGCACAAGACTGTCCGAGTTGTCGCAACAGCAAATTGTATTTTGCAAACGCCCTATCGCTAGGTGTCTATTCTGGGCAAATGCGAGAAACGATTCTGCGAATGAAGCAATCCACTCACGAAGCTCTAACCACATCGGTCGGTTGGCTGTTATCGGATCGAATTCAAGAAAGCATTTCGGAGGAACGTCCTGATGTCATTGTTTCCGTCCCGATGCATTGGTCCAGACGTTTGGCCCGCGGAATCAACCAAGCGGAGTTGATCGCCGCTGCGGTTTCTCAAAAGCTAAAGATTCCTGCCCGGCATGGCGTTTTGCGTTGTTGCCGTAACACGAAGAAACAAGGGACGTTAAGTGCCGTGGAAAGGCGGCAAAACGTCCGTGGCGCATTCGAGGTCTCGCGCGGCTACGATATCAATGGTGCCAAAATCTTGATCGTGGACGATGTCATGACGACGGGAGCCACTTCGAACGAAGTCGCACGGATTTGCAAAAAGGCGGGGGCGAATAGCGTGCGGGTGGCTGTGGTTGCTCGCGCGGGCAGCGCCAATTGAAATCGCGCTCTTGAACGACAGGCAAAAGTCCGAATAATCCGTTACACAGTCTATGGAACAAGCATCCCCAAAATCCGCCGACTCCAAACAGCCGAAACACCCGTTTCGCGTCGCGGTGTGGCGTGGTTTAGGTGTCGTGATGCCGCCGCTGCTGACATTGGTGGTGTTCATTTGGGTTCTCAGCGCAGTCGACGGCTACGTGCTTCAACCGGTGGAATTGCTGGCCCGCAAGATCATCGTCGGGCAGATGATGTACAAGGTGCAAGATACCATTCCGCCGAATGTCCGACCTCAACCAATGCACGGTCGGCGAATGTTCGTGCACGACGGCGAACATTACGTGCAACTGGAAAGCGGCAAGTGGATTCCGAAGCCGATCTATGATTACGTGGAGAAACTCTCCGAGGTGAACCTGCGGACGGCCACCGCGCGTGAAGTTTACGACCACTACGTCTTGAATTACTACCTGCAGCGCTATCGAACGATTCCCGTATTCTTCGTCCTGTTCATTTTGATTCTGTATCTGCTGGGAAAGTTCCTGGCCGCCGGCATCGGGCGATTCTTTTTCGGCCTGTTTGAGCAACTCGTTCAGAAGTTGCCATTCGTTCGTGCGATCTATTCGGCCGCCAAGCAAGTGACGGACTTTGTTTTCAAAGAACAGGAAGTTGAGTTCACGCGAGTCGTCGCCCTTCAGTATCCGCGCAAAGGGATTTGGTCGATGGGATTCGTCACCGGCGAGAGTTTCCTGGACATTCGCAGCGCGGCAAACGAGCCCATGTTGAGTGTCTTGATGCCAACGTCACCGATGCCCGCGACGGGATTTACGATCACCGTTCCCAAAAGTGAAACGATCGACCTGGACATTACCGTCGATCAGGCCGTTCAGTTCTGCGTCAGTTGTGGCGTCGTCGTGCCCGCCCATCAGCAGTGTGGAAAATTGGAATTGGAGCAAACGATAACGGCCGCGTTGGAACAAAAGAACGGGGAGAAGACCGCCGGCGAATCACCATCCGCCGCACCGACACCGTCAAACGAGCAAGCCGATGGAGACAGCTAAGCCTTCGATTCGGCTGGGAACAAGAGCCAGTGCCTTAGCGCGTTGGCAGGCGGATTGGACGAACGCGCGGTTGACCGAACTGGGCACGTCTGTCGAAATCGTGTTGATTACGACCGAAGGCGATGTTCGCACGAATCCCATCGGTGAAATCGGCGGCCAAGGGCTGTTCACCAAACAGATCCAGCAGGCCTTGCTGAACGACGAAATCGATATCGCCGTTCACAGCCTCAAAGATTTGCCTACGCTTCCGATTCCCGGCTTGTCGCTGGCAGCCGTTCCACAGCGAGAATCAACAAGCGACGTCTTGGTTTGCCGGGAAGCGAAAAGCTTCGTGTCTCTTCCCAACGGCGCACTTGTCGGCACCGGCAGCGAACGGCGGCGGGCACAATTGCTTCATGCACGTCCCGAACTTTGCGTTGAAGGCATTCGGGGCAATGTCGATACCCGTTTAAAGAAACTCGACAACGGAGATTACGATGCGATCATTCTCGCCGAAGCGGGGCTCAAGAGACTGGGACTTGCCGATCGCATCACCGAGGTGTTGCCCAATTCGATGATGCTGCCCGCGATCGGACAAGGAGCCTTGGGAATCGAGTGCCGAGCGGACGATGAAGCAACGAAACAAGCCGTCGCGCCGCTGAATGATGTCGAGTCGCACGCTTGCGTCGTTGCCGAGCGGACGTTGCTCGCCGCGCTTCGAGCCGGTTGCCTCGCTCCCGTCGGAGCGTTGGGACACATCGATTCTGGTTCGCTTCACCTCGAAGCCGTCGTTCTTAACAAGGACGGCACGCAGCGCATCTTTGCCACATCAAACGGCTCCATCGATGACGCCGTGGCAATTGGCCAGTCCGCCGCGGAGGAGCTTCTCAGCCAAGGGGCGGCCGAGTTCATTGCCGAGTCGCGCAGTTCGTAGCGCCATCGGCGACTTTTGCGGATCATCAGGCAACTCTTGCCGCATCTTCTCCATCGTCGCGCAGCCAGCCTGGCGTACAATCTTGGCGAGCTCCGTGCTTTAACAACCGAAAACTTCCGTGCTTACGCACGCTAGCGTCAACATGGCTCTCAACGCAATGCGACTTTGGCGCGCTGATTGCATTTGCCGGTCGCGCCATTCGTGCACGATCACTTGAACCACTTTTCAATACAAAACGCCATGCCCTACGGAATGTACGTCTCCGCCTCCGGTGCCGAAGCTCAATCGCGGTACATCGAAGTGCTCGCGAACAATCTGGCGAATGCCGACACGGTGGGCTTCAAACAAGACTTTCCCATCATGAAAGCCCGCCACAGCGAGGCCATTGAACAAGGACTTGATTTGCCCGGCAGCCAGTCGATCAACAATCTCGGTGGCGGAACGGCGGTGACTCACAGCATGACGGACTATAGTCGCGGAACGGTCAAACAGACAGGTAATCCAACCGATCTCGCCATTGATGATCGAGATGGAAACGCGTTCTTTGTCATCAAACGGAATGGGGAGGAACTGCTCACGCGCGCTGGGAATTTCAAACTCTCGTCAAGCGGTCAGTTGCAAACGCAAGATGGCGATGCCGTCATGAGCGACGAAGGCACGCCCATCACGATCGATCCAGAAGCGGGACCGTACATCGTTCGACAAAACGGAACGATTCAACAGGGCGACGCGGAATTCACGATTTCACTGGTGAAGCCAGTCTCGCTGGGCGACCTGGCAAAAGCTGGGCAAAACCTGTTCAAGCCGCTGGCCGACACGATCCCGGTCGAGGCCAACGAGCGGCAGGTTCGCAGCGGCTACTTAGAGCTATCGTCCGTCCGCCCAATTCAAGCGATGACAGATTTGATTAAGGCCACGCGGGCTTATGAAGCCAACGTGCGCCTGATTCAACACCAGGATCAAATGATGGGGTCGCTGGTCAATCGTGTACTAAGGCAATCATAACGACGAGTAGGAAGGCACGGAGAACTTTATGAGCGTTCAGACACTCTACACGGCTGCAACGGGCATGGAAGCGTTGCAAACAAAGCTCGACGTCGTTGCCAATAACCTGGCAAACGTCAATACAATCGGCTTCAAACGCGATCGGGCAAACTTCGAAGATTTGATGTATCGAGACGATGTTCTGCCGGGAACGCTCAACGGCGGTCAGCCGAGCGCATCCGGCACAGCGGTCGGTTTGGGAGTTCGCGTTTCAAATGTCCAGTCGGACTTTGTCCAAGGCGCGTTTCAGCAAACGAATCGTGCGCTGGATGTGGCCATCGCTGGAGAAGGATTCTTTCAAGTCAACGATCCTAGCACAGGCGAAACTCTCTACACGCGAGCCGGCAACTTCAACATCAACGCCAACGGCGCACTCGTGCTGGGTTCGGCCAGCATTGGCCGGCTGCTCGAGCCGCAAATCTCGATCCCGCCCGATGCGACAAACATCGTGGTGAATCCCGATGGCCAGGTCTTCACCAAGGAACCGGGGAATGCACAACTTTCTAGCCAGGGGCAAATCCAAATCGTTCGCTTTATCAACCCGGAAGGTTTGATCAAGCTGGGCGACAATTTGTACTCCGAGTCGGACGCATCGGGAGCTGGAACACCGGGCATCCCAGGCCAAAACGGCCTCGGGGAACTACAGCAAAATATGTTGGAAGCGTCCAATGTCGAACCCGTGCAGGAACTGATCGACTTGATCACAACACAACGGTCGTTTGAGTTGAACTCACAAGCCGTTCAGGCTGGTGACCAGGTGTTGCAACTCATTTCGAACCTGCGTCGATTCTAGTGTTCCGTCAGTCCTTTCTTTGTGTGCCACTGGCTTTGCCAGTGCGCCACAATCGTTGGCACGCTTCACCTTACACTGGCAAAGCCAGTGGCACACAACTCGAAACCTAATTGAGGCCAGAAAACTTATCTGACATGGATCACCCACGGAACAATCATCAAGTGAATCGTTCGTTACGACAAAAAACTGTTTGCTTCTTCTTCGTCATCGTCCTCGGCGGCGCGACGTCGGATGGCGCAGAAATTCGATTGAAACGAGAGTGCGTTTGCCCGGGAAACCTGGTTTGGCTTAGTGACATCGCGGACATCGTCGATGCCGACAAGCAGCGTGCGGTTCAACTAGGTTCCCTAACGCTGTTTCCCGCGCCGACGAAGTTTCGCATCATTAGCGACCATGAGCTGGAAGTGATTCTGCGACTGAAATCCGTGGACCTGGCGAGGTATCAACTGACGGGTGCGGAATCGGTTCGGATAACGAAAGGCGAAAACAAAACACGTCCCGTGTTGCCGCCGGTGCCGCGAAATGTGAAAACAAAGCTCTCAAACGAGTCATCCGAAAAAGAAACATCCGCCGACAAGCTCAAGATGGCCGTGTTTGCCGTCGAGTCGATTCGGCGTGGCGAGTTGATTCAGGCCCAACATGTGGAACTTCGTCTTGTCCCGCAAACCGGCGGTGTGCGTGATTTGGTTTATCGCGTGGAGGACGTCGTTGGCAAGGAAGCCAGTCAGTCGATCAGCCCGGATAGGCCGATTACCAGCCGAAGCTTTCGAAACCAGATTCTCGTGCGTCGACGCGAAGAGGTCACCGTCATCGCAATCGCCTCAGGCATTCGCGTCAAAAGCCGGGCCATTGCGTTGGAAGAAGGCAGCCGAGGACAAACCATCATGGTTCAAACTTTGGGCCGCGACGCAAGCCAATACACGGCACGCGTCGTCGATTTTCATACCGTCGAAGTCTTCGCGGGCGGTCCGCGAGTCAGTGAAAACGGAAAGGGGTAGAAATGAAACGAACATGTGTGACGATTTGTGGTTTGCTGTGGATCGCTGCGGAAGTTGCCCACGCGCAAGCTCCTCGCGTCCAGCCTGAGCTTGGTCCAAATTCAAGCATCACTGCACCGGAAACGTTGCCGCCGCCAACGATGGCCTTTGGTAGTCCATTGCGAACACCACCGCTGCCGCCGCGGCAAATCGACATGTACGACATCGTGTCGATTCGCATTGATGAACTTGCGCGGATGCAGGCAGAAGGCGAAGTGGAACGGCGAAAGAACACCAGCATCAACGCCCAGATCTTGGATTGGATCAAACTCAACGGTTTTAGAGGGGCAAAACCCGATGCTCAGTCCGACGGCGATCAACGGGTTCAAGCCCAGCTTGACGAACTGTTGCGGGCCGAAAATGAAATCGAGACGACCGAACGCCTGACGTTCAACATTGCCTCGCGGGTTGTCGATATCCGTCCGAACGGCAACATCGTCCTGGAAGCCCACAAGGTGATTCGTAACAACGACGAAGTTTGGGAAGCATCGTTGTCGGGCATCTGCCGTCAACAGGACATTGGTCCTGATAACGTGATTCTCAGCCGAAATATCGTTGACCTGCGCATCGACAAACGCGAATTGGGTCACATTAACGACAGCGTCCGTCGCGGTTGGTTGATGAGGATTTATGATAAGATTCGCCCGTTCTAGATGCTCTCACGAGCTAACCATGCAGAGATCAAATACGATGAACGACTCCAAACTTAGTTGGATGATTGCAGCCAGCCTGATCCTGAGCATTTGCGCCTCGGAGTTGACGGCACAGCAGCGTATTCAAGACATCTGCCGGGTCAAAGGCCAGGAAGAGAATTCTCTGCGCGGCGTGGGCCTTGTTGTTGGACTTAACGGCACGGGCGATCCCAACTTGCGATCCACGTCGCGCGCCTTGGCACGCATGTTGGCCACGACGGGAATTCCCCTGCCCAAGGACATTCAAGGGCGTGATTTGATCGAGGAATTAAAAGACGTCAAGAATGTCGCTTTGGTATTTGTGACCGCGACGGTTCCCGCAGCCGGCGCGCGGCAAGGCGACAAGCTCAATTGTGCCGTCCATGCGTTTGGCAATGCCAAGAGTCTTGAAGGGGGCCATTTGTTGATGGCACCACTGCTGGGTGGGCTGCCGACCGACGATCCTGCGCAACAACGAATCTATGCCTACTGTGAAGGTTCGCTTCACACCGCGAACCCGAAAGCTCCGCTCACGGCGAAGATTCACAACGGCTGCCGGCTGGAAGTGTCGTTCAACAACCAGTTTGCCAAGAATGGCTACATCACGCTGGTGTTGGACAAAGACCATGCCAATTTTCACACGGCACATGCGATCGCTCGGTTGATCAATACGTTTCCGGAATTTCGCTATCAGGACGAGAAACATTTTGGTGAGGACTTGGCGATCGCGTTGGACCAGGTCAATGTGTTGATTCGCATCCCAGAGAATTACAAGGATCATCATGTCCAGTTTGTGTCGGCCATCCTTGAGATGTCGGTCGTGCATTTGAAAAACGATGCCCGCGTTGTGATCAGTGGTAACACGGTCGTCATCGGCGAAAACGTGGTGATTGATCCCGTCGCGGTGACGCACAAGAATTTTTCTGTCGAAGCGGGGCCGTTTTTTCCGTTGGATCCCAATCCGACTCAGTCGGACGTGGACAGCCGCAAAGTGAAACTACGATCGCTGGTCGATGCATTAAATGCCTTGCAAGCGACCCCGCAGGATGTGATTGACATCATCAAGACGCTCAAACGAAGCGGCAATTTGTACGGCGACGTGATTGTCGAATAAAGGGAGAATCGAGAGTGGATGTTTCATCGATTGGATCGAGAAGCACGGATCTTTTGCGGCAAGTTGCCAACACATCGATCGACGCGAACGCGGCTGTCAAACAAGACGGCAAGGATCTCAAGACCTGGTTCGACCGCGCGATCGGTGAAACGTTTTTCAGCCAATTGATTGCACAGATGCGGAAGACCGTTTCCAAGCCAGCTTATTTTCACGGCGGCCGAGGAGAAGAAGTTTTCCAAGGTCAGTTGGACCAACTGTTGACCGAGCGGATGACGGAAGCGAGCGCCGAGGATTTCACGGGACCGATGTTCGAGCTTTTTCAATTGCGCGGAAAATATGCAGCGGAGTCACGTGAAATGGATCAACTGCAAACGAAGATCGATGGCACGCAAAACGTCAATACGGAACTAGACAATCTCTTGACACTGACCAGGCGATAGGAATTGGACGGATTGGCAATCCGTCCTACGACGCCGTGGGGCAATTCATTGAGGAAAATGAAAGTTGCAAATACACGAAATGGAACAGGGTCTCGTCGAGTTGCTTGGTGATTTGACAACCATCCAAGATGAAATGCTCGACGTACTGAGCAACAAGCAAAGCAAGATCGTGGCGGGCGACGTGGACGCTCTCGCCGCGCTGCAATTGCGCGAAGAGAATCTTTGTGGCCGATTGCAAGCATGCCACGACCGACGTGCGGAACTGTTGCAGTCTGCATCCGAGAGCGGTCTGCCATCCGATAGCATTCAAGAGCTATCATCCGCGCTGCCGGATTCCGACCAAGGCAAAATACATAAACGGGCCAAAGAAACCTCATCACGAATGCGACTTATCCAGCATCAATGTCTGTCGAATTGGGTGCTAGCCCAACGATCACTGCTTCACATTTCACAGATGTTGGAGATTATTGCCACTGGCGGCCAGATTCAGCCGACATATGGAAAGGGTGAATCACTTCATGGACGCGGCTCTCTGGTGGACCAGGAGGTCTAGGTGGCCGCCGGGCATTGGGCAGACTGCGCAATTGCCTACGCAGTGACTTGCCTAACGGAGCCGCCATGTCGCTGAATGCCACGATACGAATCGCCGCGGGCACTCTGTCCGCAATGCAGTTTGGCTTGCAGGTCGTTGGTAACAATATTGCCAACGCAGGAACGCCGGGCTACATCCGCGAAGACATCGTCTTCAAACCCGGGCCGCCCCTGAAAAAGGGCAACTTGATCTTCGGTCTCGGCGTGCAAGTCGATGGGATCGTGCTGAAGATCGACAGGTTCCTGGCCGAGCGATTGCGTGACGCCGACAGTGATCTGCGCAGCAGCGAGACACAGCAAGACATCTACAGGCAACTCGAAACCCTGTTGGCGGGCTTGGGCGACAACGATCTGGGCAGTTCGCTGACCAGTTTCTTCGGTACATTGCACGACGTTGTCAACCAGCCTGAAGACGCGGCCGTCCGCAACATTTCCATCTTGCAAGGCGAAAAACTCGCCGGTGACATTCGCCGTTTGGATCAACAACTGAAAGGATTGTACCAAGACGTCGACCAGGAGATCATCAACCTGTCCGACAGCGTCAATCGGTTGCTGGAACGAATCGCCGAGTTGAACGTACAGATCGTCGGCATCGAAGGTGGCGGGTTGGTCGACAGCGATGCGGTGAGCTTGCGTGATGAACGGCAACTCGCCATGAGCGAGTTGGCATCGATAATCGATATCCGGACGGTCGAACAGGACACCGGCAGCGTCAGCGTCTTTGCCAACGGCGAGTATTTGGTTTTTGATAACGTGTTTCGCGAAGTCGAGTCGCACAGCGAGCCGGGGAGTTTCGGCTTGGGCCGCTCCGAGTTGCGAATCGTCGCGTCGGACTCGCCCATTTCCAGCGGAGCGGGACGACTCGCCGGCCTGACGATTTCGCGAGACGAGATTGTCGGCGAGTTCATTAATCAACTCGACTCGTTCGCTCAGTCGTTAGTCTACGAATTGAACAAGGTGCATTCGAGTGGACAAGGGCTGTCCGGTTATCAATCGCTGACGAGCGAGTTTCGTGTATCCAACATTACCAACCCGTTGGACCAGGACGAGTTGCCGTTCACACCCGTCAACGGATCGTTCCAAGTTCAAGTCTACAACTCACAGTCCAACACGATTGAAACGACGGACGTATTTTTGTCGCTAAACGGGCTTGATGACGATACTTCGCTGGCTGATCTCCGTGCGGCCTTGGACAACATCGACGGCCTGTCGGCCAGTACGACCCCGGATGGCAAACTGACGATCACCAGCGACTCGCCGACCGTGGAGTTCACCTTTGCAAACGATACCAGCGGCGTGCTCGCTGCGTTGGGGCTGAACACATTTTTCACTGGCTCCACCGCGAGTGACATCGGCATCAATCAGACGCTGCTAGACGATCCGACCAAACTCGCAACAAGTTCCAGCGGGATTGGGCAAGACACGGTCGTCGCACAACAACTGGCCGACTTGCTCGACACCGCCCTCGAATCGCACGACGATGCCACGCTGGCTCAACTTCATGACCGGCTGTTGATCGGCGTCACACAAGGTTCGGCGCTGGTCCATTCCGTGACCGAAGGGTTTCGTTCCTTTTACGAAATGCTCGAAAGCCAACACCTGGAAGAATCCGGGGTCAACATCGACGAAGAAGCCGTCAAGATGATCACGCTACAACGCACGTTTCAAGCCTCAGCGAAACTGATTACGACACTCAACGAATTATTGGAAGTACTCGTGAACCTTTAAAAATGACGAATGACGAAATACCCAATGACGAAAGAAATCCGAATGTCTGAATTCCGAATGAACTTCGGCCGCTCGAATCACAATTCGGATTTCGTTGTTCGTCATTCATTCGTCGTTGGGTATTTCGTCATTCGTCATTCCCAATAACATGCCTGCCATATTCCCAATTCCCACCGGACGCGTCAGCGGTCAACTGATTCATCAACGATTGATATCGCATTTGAACGCGACCCAGATCAACGTTTTGAAACTGCAGAACCAGCTTAGCACCGGTCAACGCCTGGCATTGCCCAGCGAAGATCCCGCCGCCGCCGGTCGCGGGATCTTGATGCAGCGTTTGATCGAACAGAAGACACAAGCCAAGTCCAATCTCGTCACGAGCAATTCGTTTCTGTCCGCGGCCGACAACGCGTTGGCCAGCGTTTCGCAATCGTTGATCAATATCCGCGGGACGGCTGTCACGATGGCTGATTCGACGACCTCGTCCGATCAACGAGAAGCGGCGATTGTGGAAATCCAGCGGACGTTGGAGCAGCTTGTGAACGTCGGCAATGAGAAGTTTCGGGGCCGTTACTTGTTCTCTGGTGCAAGTTCGCATGTCAAACCGTTTTCGTTCGAGAGTTCCAATGTCGTGTACCATGGCAACGAAGGGGACCTGCCCAGCTTTGTCGACCTTCAACATCTGGCGAGTACGAACACAACCGGCAGCGAGGTTTTCGGAGCCATTTCGCCCGAAGTGAAAAGCTCGGTCGATCTGAATCCCGTGCTTACGGAAACCACTCGACTTGCCGACCTGCTCTCCGGAACGGGTCTCGAACGAGGAAGTCTATCGATTTCCGACGGGACTTTGACCAGCATCATTGACTTAACCTCGGCCGAAACGTTGGGCGATGTCAAGCGTTTGATCGAATCCAATCCACCCGCCGGACGCGACATCTCGGTAACGCTGACCGACACCGGTTTGGTCGTCGACATCGATAATCCTGGCGGTGGAAATCTGACGATCAAGGAAGTTCAAGACGGCAAGGTCGCGGCGAGCTTTGGCATCTTGAACGAATTGGGATCGGGCGTCGGTCCCATCACTGGGACGGACCTCAATCCGCAACTTCGCCGCACCACCGATCTGAACGAGATTCTTGGCGTTCGCTCGCAAGCCACGTTGGCGTTTGCCGCCGAAGCGGTGTTGAGTGGGTTCGATAACTCCTCGGCCAGAATCCAACTGAACGCGTCGACTCCTGGAGCGACACTGGAAGATGTCAAAGTTCAGTTTCAAGCGGTCAACGGGCTGGGGTTCGGTAACGAGGTGGCAACGTATGACGCGACCGCCCGAACTTTGACCATTCAAGTGGATGACTTCTTTACGACGACAACAACCAATATCGCCGCGGCGATCGCGGCGGAAGGAACTTTCAACGCGACCTCCGGCGCTTCTGCGTCGATCAATGGAGCGAGTGCCAATGATCTCGCCGTTACGGCCATCACCGCGTCGGACAAGGTTCAGATTCGAGCGACCGACCCTGGTCCACTCTTTAATGGAACAAATATCTCTGTCGTCACGCAGACGGGGATCGGCGCCGTTCCGATTATCAACTACGACAGCGTCGGCCAAACGCTCACGCTCACGGTAGACAATGCTCGTTTCACATCGTTGGACGACATCGCATCGGCCATCAACGGTTTGGCCGAATTCAGTGCCGAAATTGATGCCGACGGCGACGGTCGCATCAATGGAACGAGCGCCGCCGACACGACTGCAACGGCGACAACCGCTGGTGGCAGCGGAGTCAACTTCGATCAGAATTCAGGCCTGCAAATCACCAACGGCGGCCAAACACACACGCTCTCGTTCACCTCTGCCCAGACCGTGGAGGATGTGCTGAACATTCTGAACGATTCCGACGCCAACGTCTTGGCCGAGATCAATGCCAACGGCACCAGCATCAATATTCGTTCGCGACTAAGCGGCAGTGATTTTCAAATCGGCGAAAACGGCGGAACGACGGCCGCGGAACTGGGCATCCGCACATTTGTTCGCGACACAAGGTTGACGGACCTCAATCACGGTTTCGGAGTCGCTTCCACCAACGGCACCGACTTTACAATCCGTCGCAACGACGGCACCGACTTGGACATCGACATTTCCAACGCCACCACGATCGGCGACGTTTTAGACCTGATCAACAACCACGTCGACAATTTGAACCCGGCAACTCGTGTGGTCGCCCAGTTGGCCACGTTTGGCAACGGCATCGAACTGGTGGACGCCACCCCAGCCGGCGATCAGCTCACCGTCACCAAAGCCACACTCAGCCACGCCGCGATCGATCTTGGCCTGATTCCGGTTGGTCAAGATCAAGCCAGCCCTACAAATCCCGGCGGCGACCCCGAAATCATAACCGGTCGCGACACAAATCCGTTGGAAACCAAGAGCGCGTTCACATCGTTAATTCGGCTGTCCGATGCTCTGACAAGTTTCGACCTCCCCCAAATCCAGCGTGCTTCCGCCATGCTGGACGATGACATCACCCGTCTAAACTTCGCTCGCGCCGAAGTGGGAGTGCGCGGACAAATGCTTGACCAGCTTCAGCAGCAACTAGACATCGAAGAGGTCCAAATCCGTGACACGTTGTCCCAAGACCTCGAAGTCAACATCGCGGAAGCCATCTCGCAACTCATCGCCCAACAAGCCGCCCAGCAGGCAACGCTTCAATTAGTCGGCCAGACGTTCCAATCTTCGTTGCTTGACTTCATCTAACCCAAGTCACCGTGACCAATGACGTGCGGCAAGGGTTACGCCTCATGGAGTACGCACCGCACGAATGTCAGTGGGCGGGGTCTGGCCTTTGGGAATGAAACTTGTGTACTGCTTCCCTTTCATTCGTGATTGCCAATCAGCTCGTGCCGCGGCGACTAGCTTGGGGTCTTCCAGCAAGTCAAGTGCTGTGACGGCCAGTGTCTTGGCTGCGTAGATGATCCCCTTTTCACCGATCGAATGGCCAATGCAGGCGACGTTTTGCCAACTGTGTCCGGGGCTGTCCGCCGCGAAGCAGGTTGTTCGCAAGCCGCCGGTCGGCACGCGCCAACTGATGTCACCCACGTCTGTCGACCCCTTGCTGGGCGGCGAATTGATGCTGTCGCGGTGAACGCGGTTGTCAATCGCCAACTCAAATTCGGTTCCAAACTGCTCCGTGAGGGGTGCTTGAAGCCGGCGGGCGAATAACTCTTCTTCTGGCGTAAATGTCGGCGTTCCAATCTTGTCGAGGACGTCGTTGATGCGCTGGGCCAGCGGTTCGTTGACGATGATCTCGTGGCAGTCGGTGTCGATTTGGATGGCGAGTTTAGTACGCGTCATTTTGGCGGCACCAGCGGCAATGTCTTTGAGCCAGTTGAAGTTGTACTCGACGTCCTTGTGAGAATCGGCACGACAGAAATACCACACCGTCGCTTTCGGTGGAACGACGTTCGGTGCACCACCGCCGTCGACGATCACGTAGTGCAACCGGGCGTCTTCTTTGATGTGCTCTCGCATGAAATTCGCGCCGACATTCATCAGTTCGACGGCGTCCAGCGCGCTGCGCCCACTTTCGGGACTGACCGAGGCGTGCGCTGGAGTGCCTGAAAATGTGAACTTCGCGGACACCAGCGCTTTGCTGCTCGATGCCCAGGCCCCCGTCTTGCTACTCGGATGCCAATGCAGGCAAACGTCCAAGTCGTCGAACACACCGGCCAACGTCATGTAGACCTTGCCAATGACGGTTTCTTCAGCGGGCGTTCCGTATAGCCGAATCGTGCCGGTTGTTTTGTGTTTCTCCATGGCAGCTTTCACCGCCAAAGCCGCGCCCAAAGCGCCCGTTCCCAACCCGCTGTGTCCACAGGCGTGGCCATTGCCTCCGTCAGTAACTGCCTCGCGCTGAGGTGCAACTTTCTGGGACATGCCCGGCAAGGCGTCGTATTCTGCGAGGATGCCGATCACCGGTTTCCCGGATCCATAGCTGGCGACGAAAGCGGTCGGCATGTCGGCCAGACCCGTTTCTACCTTGAATCCGGCCGATTGCAGTTTGTCGATCAACAAGGCACTGGATTTCGTCTCCTGCAGTCCAACTTCGGCAAGCTTCCACAACGACTGATTGACGGCTTTCAACTCGTCAGCCCTTCGTTCGACTTCGTCGATGGCGGATTGATGCAATGCACGGAAAGGATCATCTGCCTGACAGAGTTGGATGTTGAGTGTAAGGAACAAGAGCGCAGAGAACTTAGTGATTCGATTCATAGGTACGTCCAGAGGTTTAGGCGATGGCGTTGTTGAACTGGATAGCAATTCAGAATCGTAGCTGCACTCGCCAGAGTGCGGATGAATGCCGCAAGATCCGCGTTCTGGCGAACGCAGCTACGAAGGTACTGAGCGTTTTAATATATCAGTTCAACTTGGCGATCGCACGTTGGACGGCTTCGCCCATGTCGGCCGGGCTTTCGGCGACTTCGATACCAGCGTCTTGCAGAGCGGCGACTTTTTCCGCCGCGGTGCCTTTTCCGCCGGAGATGATCGCGCCGGCGTGGCCCATGCGTTTGCCCGGAGGCGCCGTACGTCCGGCGATGAAGGCGGCGACAGGCTTGGAAACGTTTTCTTTGACGAATGCGGCGGCTTCTTCTTCCGCCGTGCCGCCGATTTCGCCGATCATCAGGATCGCTTCCGTCTCGTTGTCGGCCTCGTACATTTTGAACAAGTCGATGAACGACGTACCCACGATCGGATCGCCACCGAGTCCGACGCAGGTCGTTTGGCCGAGGCCTAGATTCGACGTTTGCCAGACGGCTTCATACGTCAATGTACCGCTACGGCTCATCACGCCGACTTTGCCTCGCTTGTGAATGTAGCCCGGCAAGATGCCGATCTTACACTCGTCAACCGTGATCAGACCCGGGCAGTTGGGGCCGATCAGAACGACGTCGCTCTCCTGTACTGTTTCATAAACGCGGACCATATCGAGCACAGGTACGCCTTCTGTGATGGCAACCACCGTTTTGATTCCCGCGTCGATCGATTCCATGATCGCATCTGCCGTGAAGGCCGCAGGCACGAAGACCATCGAAGCATCGGCACCAGTCTTTTCGACCGCTTCGGCAACCGTGTCAAACACCGGCACGCCTTCTGCCGTCTGGCCACCTTTGCCGGGGGTCACACCTGCGACGACTTGCGTGCCATATTCGATGCAGCCGCGGGCATGAAAGCCGCCGAAACGACCAGTGATGCCTTGGCAAACCACTTTTGTATCTTTGTTAACGAGAATGCTCATGATTGCGGATTTCGGATTGGAGATTTCGGATTGATTAGTGTGCCACTGGCTCTGCCAGTGCCTTAGCCAATCACTGGCAGAGCCAGTGGCACACGAGGATGATTTATCTAACCCGCGGCAGCCACCACCTTTTTGGCCGCGTCGGTGATGTCTTCTGCGGTGATGATATCTACGCCGCTTTCCGCCAGGATTCTCCGGCCTTGCTCGACTTCCGTTCCTTCCAGCCGGACGACCAG
The DNA here is from genome assembly GCA_964343305.1 of uncultured Pirellulaceae bacterium. Lineage (GTDB taxonomy): Bacteria > Planctomycetota > Planctomycetia > Pirellulales > Pirellulaceae > CAYFJO01. Next base: position 66,278 of record CAYFJO010000003.1, read on the forward strand.
CGGAACATTGAATCCAACGGTTTTGTATGCTTCGAGAATCGCGTTGGCGATCGTTGTGCATTGCATGATTCCGCCAAAGATGTTGACCAGCACGGCTTTGACATTCTTGTCGTCCAGCAAGATGCGGAATGCTTCGGTGACTTGCTCGGTCTGCGCTCCACCGCCGACATCGAGGAAGTTTGCCGGCTCGCCGCCGTGCAGCTTGATAATATCCATCGTGCTCATCGCCAGTCCGGCACCGTTGACGAGGCATCCGATGTTGCCATCCAACTTGACGTAACTCAAGCCCGCTTCGTCCGCACGCAGCTCGGCGGGATCCTCTTCCGACAAATCGCGATATTCTTCGATTTCCTTGTGCCGAAACAGCGCGTTGTCGTCGAAGGTCATCTTCGAATCCAAGGCGACCAGTTCGCCGTCCTTGGTGACCACCAGTGGATTGATTTCGACAAGACTGCAATCCAGGTCGACGAACAACCGGCACAGCGCCTTCATGAACTTGTCGGCGCTTCGAACGGTGGGTCCTTCCAAACCAAGCTGCCAGCAGAGTTTTCTGACTTGATAACTTTCCAGCCCCACGGCCGGATCGAAATGGGCCTTGTGAATTTTTCCCGGTGTTTCGGCGGCAACTTTTTCGATCTCGACGCCGCCCTCGGTCGAAACCATCAACACGGGCTTCGCCGTGGCACGATCTAGGACGATGCCCAGATAAAGTTCTCGATCGATGTCGCATCCGGCTTCGACGTAAACTTGATTGACCGTCTGGCCAGCCGGTCCGGTTTGAATCGTGACCAACTTCTTGCCCAACAAGCCCTCGGCGACTCTTTTTGCTTCATCCGCGCTTCTGACCAGTTGCACACCGTGTTGCTGGGGATTGTCCGCAATCGTTCCCTTGCCGCGTCCACCGGCGTGGATCTGAGATTTGACGACCGCAATCGAGCCGCCCAAATCACCGTACGCGTTGGCCGCTTGCTCAGGCGTTCTGGCCACCACGCCGTCCAGCACCGCGATGCCCGCTTTGCGAAACAATTCCTTGCCTTGAAACTCGTGAATTTTCATCGTCGAATCCTGAGAATACCGGTCGTGGAAAGCGCGGATTATAGAACCGAGCGTGGCGCGCGGTCAACCATGCCGGGTAGTGTCCCAATTGTGTGTTGCTGCCCCCGACAACCCAAAGGAATTGACCGCAGAGTACGCGGAGGGACGCAGAGAACATAGCCTAATTCCTCTGCGGCCCTCAGCGTTCTCTGCGGTAGAAATGAGTTAGCAACACACAATTAGGACACTGCCCCATACAGCGTCGCGAGGACTTCCTGCGGTTGTTCGAGTATAGTGGGGAAGTGTATCGGAACGTGTTTCGGCGATGCAATTACTTCCCTGACAAACAACGAGGTTTTCACAATGCCACTCAAACACAACGCCATCCAGACGCCAGGATTGATTTGGGGACTCGTCGCGGCTGTCTTGATCGCGTCGGTCTGCCTGATGAGTGAGGTCGGTCATGCCGCGGAAAAACTGAATGTGCTTTTCATCACGCTGGACGACATGAACCGCGATTCTGTGGGCGTTTACGGAGCCAAAGTGCCAGGCACCACACCCAATATCGACCGCCTTGCCGCACAGGGACTGCGATTCGAGCACGGTCATGTCACGATTGCCATCTGCCAACCGACCCGCGCGGTTTGGATGACCGGCCGATATCCGCACAACAGCGGCGCGTTGGGATTTGATCCCATCAAGCGCGGCATTCCCACGTTGCCCGAGACGCTGAAGGAAAACGGTTATCTCACGGGAATTCTTGGCAAGACCGAGCACGTGGTGCCGACACGCAAGGCGGCGTTCGACTACAAACGTGGTCGCAACGAGATGCGCAACGGCCGCAGCGCGGATCGATACGCCGAATTCATGGCGGAATTTTTGACCAAGGCCCGCGTTGCCAAGCAACCGTTCTTCTTGATGGTCAACACGCATGACCCCCATCGTCCGTTCGACAACCGCAAGCCGGCGGACCAACGAAAGCTTGTGGACGACGACGAGCAAGCCGGCGATAAAGGGCCAAAGAAAAGACGGCGCGGAGATTATCCGGCGCCGTCGCGAATCTATCAGCCCGACGAAATCGTTGTGCCGGGTTTTCTGCCAGATTTGCCCGAAATTCGCGAGGAGATAGCGCAGTATTACAGTTCCGTTCGCCGGGCCGACGATGTTGTGGGACGTGTGCTGGCCGAGTTGGATGAAGCAGGAGTCGCCGGCCGCACGATCGTGATGCTCAAATCCGATCACGGCATCGCCGTGCCGTTTGCGAAGACGAACGTCTGGCGTCACTCGACCAGAACGCCGTGGATCGTCCGTTGGCCGGGCGTCGTCAAGCCCAACACGCACGACACTGACCATGTCGTCGCTGGCGTCGATTTTGCACCGACGATACTCGACACTCTTGGGCTGGAGCCGATGAATGGAGTGGATGGGCGTTCGTTTTTGCCAGTTCTCAAAGGGGAGAAGCAGCGCCGCGAATTTGTCTTCACGCACATCAACACTATTGCTTCGAAACGTTCCTACACGATGCGTTCGGTGCAAGGCCAGCGATACGGATTGATCTGGAACGGCTGGAGCGATGGCGAGACCGTGTTTCGCAACGAATCGATGAGTGGGCTGACTTGGAGAGCGATGGTGCGAGCGGCGGAAACGGACAAGGCGATCGCCGCCCGCGTGCGGCACTTCAGCCACCGCGTGCCGCTGGAATTCTACGACTACGAGCAAGACCCTGATGCGCTGAACAACTTGATCGATGATCCAAAGACGCAGCCGCTCGTTCGGGAATATCGCGAGCGACTGGAAAGACTCATGGAGACCGCCAACGATCCGGCGCTGGCAAGCTATCAGGATCTGAAACCCTGATCCGCTCCATTAAGGAAACGCGGTCTTAACCATCGGCAAATTCGAAACCATCTTGGCATGGGTGCGCCGCAACTCGGCGACCAGGTCCTTGCGGAACGTGATTAATCGCTTGGCATGCTTTGCGTCCAATGCCAGATTCGTCAGCTCTTCCGGATCGCTTTTCAAGTCGTATAACTCTTCGATTTGGTCGTCTTCCAACGTGCGGATGTATTTGTATTTGCCACGCGCAAGGGCGATCCACCAAGGCACTCCACCCGCATCGAGTTTTGACGAGTTGGGTGGGATCACGTCGGTGTCCGAGCCGTACTTGCGCTGGGTGAAAGTCGTCAGCACCGGATGCGGCCAATCCATCGCCGGATTCTTCAGCAGAGGCGTTAGATCATGTCCGTGCATTTCCCATGGCAGATCGAGTCCGGCGAAACGGAAAAACGTTGGCGGCAGATCGACACCGCCGATGGGCGTCTCGCAAACTTCGCCTTCGGGCAGCGTGCCGGGCATGCTGACAATCATCGGTGAACGAATCGTCGCATCGTAGGGCGCGATCTTGCGACAGAAACCGTGCTGTCCCCAACCAAATCCTTGATCCGAGGTAAAGACGACCAGCGTGTTGTCCAACTGGCCGGTTTCCTTCAGCGTGGCGATCAGCTTGCCGACACTTTCGTCGATTGCCTTGACCCCTTGATGATATTGGCGGACCCAGGCCTGGAGGGTGTTGCCGTGAATTCCCTTCGCCCCCTCGACCGTCTTGCCGCCGAACGCACCGCCTTTCATCTCAGGCTTGCCATTTTTTGTCTTTGACCCAATATTCAATCTTCTGCATGTAGTCCGGCTTGCCGGGCCGCGGTGGGTAGATGTCCTTGGGAATCGGAAAATCGGCCTTTGGATACGTGTCGAGGTGTCGCTTGGCCGGCGTGAATGGTCCGTGCACGGCCCCAAAACATAGCCATAGATACCAAGGCTTGTTTTGGACACGATTTTCGCCACGAATGTAATCGATTGCCCAATTTATGTAGTTATCCGTTGTGTAGCCTTTCACCATTTCTGGCTTCTTGCCATTAAACTCGATTAACTGATCGTAGAAATAGTGGCCCGAGTTTTTGACGTAACGCGGGCGATTCCAAACAGCCTGGTAATCCCAATCACGTCCGAAGCCGTTGTCGACGCCTGTGTGCCATTTGCCGATCTGTGCCGTTTGATAACCGTGCCGGCGAAACACACTGGGCCAAAACGGGCATTGCTTCGGATCATACTCGCTGCCCGGATACTCGCCGACCATCCGCATCGACTGAACACCGTATTGATGATGGCCTGTCAACAACGTGGCCCGCGACGGCATGCACCACGTGCCAATATAGGCGTGCGTAAAGCGAACACCGCTTTTCGCAAGTTGATCAATGTTCGGCGTGTCGGCAAAGTCATACGCTTCGGGATAGCAGCTAACCGTGCGATGCGATTGGTCGTCGGTGTAGATCAACAGAATATTCGGGCGCTTGTCGGCAGCGGTCGCCAACGCGCCGGCACAAGCAATCCATGCCAAAAAGAACTGAACGATGTGAGAAGAGATCTTCATTTGTTTTGTCTCGGTGTGAGATGTGTGATTGGGTAGATCGGCACAGCATATCATAATCAAATCGTTGCGTAGGTTGGGACCATTGTCCCGACGGAACTGTGAATCGTCTCGGACGGGAGAGTGGTCCCACCCCACGCCAAGAAATTCATCTTTCCACATCCCGCGGAAAGTAGCGCCCCACTACGTCGTGAAACTCTTCGGGCATGTTCACTTTGCCAACGTGCGTGCGAAAGCGCCGAGCACCGTGCCGGCCTTGCGCGTAGCAACAGGCGTACTTCCGCATCAACAACGTGCCTTTCTCTGGGCCGAATCGATCCACAACGAGATCGTAATGGCGAAGCAAACATTCGCGCTGATCGTCCAACGACGGATCGGGCGGAATGGGCTCGCCTCTCAATGCCGCGGCAGCTTGCTGAAACAGCCAGGGCCGCCCCAGACATGCCCGTGCGATCATGACACCGTCGACGTTGTAGTGCCGGAATGCTTCGACCACTTTATCGGGCGTGTCGAGATCGCCATTGCCGATCAACGGCATGTCGTGCAGGTGCGGTTTGATTTCGGCAATGCGGTCCCAATCGGCGCTGCCCCTAAGAAAGTCTTGCGCCGTTCGACCGTGCACCGTCAGCGCCGCCGCCCCGGCCGACTCGACAACGCGACCGATTTCGACAGCGTTGATGTTGTCGCGCGTGCAACCGAGTCGAATCTTGGCTGTCACGGGCGTCGGCGCACAGGCTCGGACAACGCGCTCGACAATTTGTCCCACACGCTGCGGATGTTTCAAGAGATACGATCCACTGTGTGCTTTCTCGGAGACCTGCTTGACGGGGCATCCAAAATTGATATCGACCACCGTGATTTGATATTCATCCACCAATCGCCGTCCAACGTTGGCCATCGTCGCAGGATCGTTGTCCCAAATCTGTACGGCCAGTGGACGCGGCTCGTCCTTGATTCCCCACAGCCGGTCGGGATGTTCTGCCTCGTGCTCATCGAGCCACGCAAAACCGCGAGCGTTGACCATTTCTGTCGCCTGCAATCCCGCGCCGCCAAATTCGCGCACGATTTGACGAAATGCGTAATTCGTAAAACCTGCCATCGGCGCTTGCAAAATAGGCGGATCAACTTGCACCAGACCAATCTTCAGCGGCTTGACGGACGGCGCTGGAGGCCGCGGCTGTGAAGTGGGCAAGTCAATGCTCATTAGTGCATCATATAACAACGTATTGTCCTGCCGCGAGGTCAAGTCGAAAGTTATTGCACGACCATTCACCAGGTCGTCGTTGGTCACGGTCACTCCTTTCACGGCGATTGGAATCTACTTGATTCGTGGTGGCGGTTGGTTATCTCGGCCTGCCAAGTGGTTGGCGTTTCCTTGTCGCGCCGAATTATGAACATGTCTGGTTCGATGAATCGTTACTTGAGGAATGAGGCCCGCCCAACATGGCCGCAGGGTCCGCTTCGCGGATCGCCTTCGCTTTTTGATTAACGGGCGGTGAAAAGATAGAATCAAGTTCTCATTCAACGTTGCCTGCCTTGTTTGTGGCGGTGATGGCCATGTTAACCGTTGGCTGCTCAAACGCGCAATTGATAATCTCGATCTCTCAGCATCGCCTTCTCAGAATCTTTCGCCGAGGTCGAACGCGAAAGGTGCATTCCGCCGAATGATGGATTCCAATTCGTGGGGCGGCTTGTCCGAGATGTCACTGACGTGTGGACTACCTCTGAGGGCGCGATTCTTATCGACAGTGCCGGGCAACTGTGGGTTGATTGCGAAGTTGATGATTTGCCATTCGCGTATCTCGCTCGCGATCTTGCCTCTTTCCAGCGTGCGGCAGAACTCCACTGTGCCGCCAGCAAGTTCGCCAATCTCCCCCGCAGCCAGCAGTGGAAATATGATGATGCCGACAAGGCTTTTCTCGATTGGCTGCGCGTGGATGATCCGCAAGCCATTGAGGATGACGGATCGTACTGGAACAAACTCAGGGCTCCGGACTTCTAGGTTGGCAGGCCAACATTGCCGCAAAGTCGAACTTGCTATTTCGAGCCTGGACCCCAACACTCAACACTTCCGTCCTGATTGACGATGAACAGCCGACCGTAAGCGGCGACGATGCCGTCCCAGACCGGAAGCACATCGAGAGTGTATTTGGCAAGTTTGGAGCCCTTGTCGGCGGAGGCTGCCCAAAGAATGCCGCCAAGACGACCCTCGTAGGTGGCTGCAAGATCGTCGAGTTCAAAAACCAACGGTGCGCCAGCCACGAAAACTGTATCTCCGGCTAGCGTCATGGCTTTGCCGGTCAGTGGGATGCTCGTGTTCCATTTTTTCGACCAGCCATCTGCTGAACGCGTCTTGGCAAATAGAGCGTAGCCGCCCCTGCGCGGATCGAAAAAGGAATGGCGGTTGACCGGCATACCGAAGACCGCGTAATAGTCTATGCCGTCGGAGACCAGGATATCACCAGTGGGATAGTCCACCTTGTCGACGCTCGTCCACGTCTTGCGGTTGTTAAATGTTTCCTTGACAAGCGTGTATTCCCGATGCTGCCGCTTCGATTCGAGCATACCGGAGGAGGCGAGCAAATGCTTTTCAGGCGTGCCATCTGTCAGGTCCAAGTTGAAAGCCTGGTGCCGGATGTAAAGCAGGTTTCCTTCGCTGCTCATCACGTCGGCCGTGGTTCCCTTGACAACTTCTGTGTCCGATCTGTTGCCGCGTGTGACAAACGCTGGGAAGCCGTTGTCGGCATAGGGCCCGTAGAACTGTCGCTGATGGATAATCGCGCCAGTGATTGGATTCAAACCATAGATGAACAGACCGCCATCGAGATAAGACGAACGACCAGCGCAAAAGTAGGCGACGTTGTTCTTGACCAACACGCTTCCATGAATGGGCCAGGCTGACTCAAGCTGACCGAAGGCGCACATCAACTTGTCGGGCAGGTTGCGGAAGCGCCAGGAAAGTGCTCCGTCCGTGGCTCGCACACAGTGCATCCAACCGTCGCGGCTGCCAAATAACAGCAGCCCTTTGTAATAGGTCGGCGGCGAATCAATCCGGCCCTCGGCGACATATTCCCAATGGACTTTCCCACTGGATGTATCGAGCGCTCGCAGCGTATGCGCATCCTTTTCAGCCACAAATACTTTGCCTTCAGCTACGGTTGGTGCACTGCCGGCGAGTTGGAAACTCGTCTTCCACAAGCGCGTTAGCCCGGTAGCAGGCACGCGCTCTGCGGATCCGGAATAGCGACGACCGTCGTGTCGGTACGTTGGCCAGGGAGCGTCATCGCCGCCCGCGGCATAGCCACAAGCCGGGCCCTTCTTCAACCGAACAGAACGTTCGACCTTTACGGTCTGCCCAGCAGTGGACAATGCTTCTTCGTCGGTATAGTAGACGTTGAAGTTGTGCAGGCCGGCGGTAAGGTGGCATTGGCACGAGTAGGGGCCTGCATAGATCAACCCATTGCAAGGAAGCGCGCCCATGCTGCACGTCGCGCGGGTAAATGGGGTGGGGTACTCGGCGTCATTCACGAGATCCAAGCAGTCCGGCCCGCCGGTCTTGCTGTTGATATAGAAGCGCTCGGTAATGAAATTGCGGAAGCAGCGGTCGTGCCCCATTGGTTTCGAAAGCGTTTGCGGAATCGTCTTGATCTTTTCACCTGTCTTCAAGTTGTAACTGGTCGGAGTGCCCTTTGCCCCACACATCCACAAAGCACCGGCCGCAATCAGGATGTCGCTTGAAGCACGGTATCCTTTGGCTGCGATGATGGGCTTATCCCAATAATCAGTTCCGTCGGCCAGCGAATAGGCATGCAAGTTTCTGCCTTCCTCGGAATAGACGGCGTCGGCGGAGAGCACCAGCGAATTTGGCGATTTACCGCTTCCGTACGATATGTCCTTTTCAACCGCCCAAGCCTTGGCGCCGGTTTTCGCGTTGAGACAGAACACGCCGTGCGCGGTCTGATAGACAAGTTTGTCGACCTTGAGCGCCATCGTGCAACCGATGTAATCAGCGATCTCTTTGGTCCGCCAGACTTCTTCTCCAGTACTGGCGTCGAATGCCGCGATCACGTTGGTCGGTTTTTCCGAATTCCCTGTTCGCCGGTTGTAAACCGAAAATGGGAAACCGTATCCGTTGAAAGCCCTCCTGGGATTCGCATCGCTTGCTACGTTGTCCTTACTTTTTCCTTTCTGCTTCTTGCCTGTTTTCGAACCGTAGGCGTCGAAGAACATCCGGTCACCGATAACAACGTAGAGTCGTCCGTCGTGCCAGGCGAACTCCTGAGTGCCTTCAGTTCCTTTGAATTCCCTCATTGTTTTTCCGGTTGCTGCATCGAGTGCCGTCACGGGAGCGGCGAGCCCCGGAGTGCAGTAAACCGTATCATCGACAGCCACCAGCCGGCGTTTCATCTGAGCGTGATAATCCTTGATGTAGACCGTCACCTGTTCCCATTGGGGATAATCCCGAGTCCACAGCTTCACGCCGTTAAAGGCATTGCGAGCAATCAGCTTCCAACGAGCCGGCAGGAACGGATTTTCGGCAGTCTCCGTATCTTCGATCGTGAATAGACGACCGCCAGAAGAAATCATGCTCGTGATGGACGGTACGCCCATGTGCGAGCGCGTCCAGGCTGGATCAGAAATCCACTGGACATGCCGAGGCGGCCCGACCACCGTGTCCCTTGCAACGCAATTGTTGTCGGCGCCGTGTAAATATTGCGGCCACTCGTCAATGTTTGCGGGATACGGTTTCGAGAATTTGACGAAGCCATTTCCAACAGGCGAAACCGGTTTGGGAATGCAGGATGAATCCGCCGGTGCGATCGCTGTTCCGTACGGTGCAAGGACTCTCTCAATCTCTGCCGCTTGGACGCGACATCGATCATCCCTTATCAATACCATGTTGACGAGATTGTTGATGTACGGCAAACGCTCACCATCAAATCGAGCCACCGAAACCTGGCCATAGCATCCGGCGTTCTTGATTCTTTCTCGTAACCTGACGATCTCATTGTCCGAAATCTCCAGACAATGAAAAACACAGCCCTGTTTCCTCCAATCCTTCGAAACGCTCTCCAGCGCATCCGCGCCAAGACAGACAACCAATCCTCCTTCGACATTCAAAGTTGCTGCCTGCGCAGCCGTGCTCCACGTGACAAATACGGCTGCACATAGAACGATCTTCTGCATCATCTTGGTATCCTCTTGTTGTTGGGATATTATACCGTGGCCACCCGGCCGATACTTATTTCTGCAACAATGCTAACACAAAAAGCCCGGCCGTTTTGCACAGCCGGGCTTGTCGCTTGAACATCTTCGATGCGAATCGAATCGGCAACTACTCTTCGTCACGTTCGCGCGGTTGATCGCGTTCTCGCTCTCCATCTTCACGATCGCGCGGTACGTCACGCTCACGTGCGTCTCCTTCACGGTCGCCATCTCGACGGACGGGCGGACGGTCGCGTTCCCGATCCTCATCTCTAGGGTGATCACCTTCACGAGCGCGGTCGCCTTCACGAGGCCTGTCACCTTCTCGCGCACGATCTCCATCACGAGGCTGATCGCCTTCACGTCGGCGCTCGGCATCTGGTCGTCGCGGCTGATCTCTCTCGCTCACGTTTCGACTTCCCCCGTCGCGCGGTCGATCGCCACGAATGCCCTGTACTTCTCTTCGAAGTTGCTGCACTTCGGCCTGAAGTTGTCTGATGAGTTTGATCAACTCCGCTTCGCGCGGTGTCCACTCGCGCCGGTCGCCTTCACGTCGGTCGCCCTCGCGCTCGCCTTCCCGCCGCTCACCTTCCCGTCGCTCACCTTCACGTCGCTCACCTTCACGTCGATCACCTTCGCGTCGGTCACCTTCGCGTCGGTCACCCTCCCGTCGCTCACCTTCGCGTCGATCACCGTCTCTTTCACTGCGTTCTCGATCTCCTTCGCGCTCGCGTTTTCTTTCACCGTCTTCTCGCTCGCCACGCTCACGATCACGATCACCCTCGCGACGTTCTCCTTCGGTTTCACGCTCACGTTGAACTTCACGCTCTCTCGGTTCGTCGTCCGCGAGGGCTTGTGACGAGGGCTCTGTCGTCAACCCACTGGCGACAATCCAAACGGCCAAAGGCAGCAACGCCAACAGCAATCCCGCCGGCCAACAACGACCTCGTTGATCGGACGGCGCGAGGCCCAAGACGTTTCGCACTCGGTGAAGCAGGTTCATTTTCGGTTCTCCTGTAAAGGGGGCAGCGAATGCAAGCGACGAGGTGCCGAGCAGGTCCCGGCCCGCCTGTTCCAACGCGCTTGCGTAAATGACGCGTTCGCCAGTCGCCCGCACGGCAAGTTCGTCGCAACACAATTCGCGCTCGACGCGGACTCGATGCGACAACCACCACACGGCTGGATGATAATAAAACAGCGACTCAAGTATCCGTTGGAAAAGATTGATCCACAAGTCAATTCTGCGAATGTGTGCCAATTCGTGAGCGATCACGGCCTCAAGCATTTCGGGCGTCATATTCGAGATCCACGCGGTCGGAAGCAAAACGACTGGACGCCAAAAGCCGACAACAACCGCTTGTTTTACTCGCGACGACAAACGAATCGCGGGCGCTCTCCTGAGTCCCAGATTGCGCGCAATCCCAGTCACGCACGACATAATCTCACTTGGAAGTTGATCATTCGCACATTTCAACCAAACGCAGGTCAGCAAATTCAGCAACATCCGCATGCCGAACAAGCAAACGCCACCAATCCACACCGCAAGAATGTACGGCTGAGTCAACTCAAGCAACGGCCGACTTTCGCTCGCTGCTTCTTCACCTCTTGGCGAAGGACCTGGCTCTTCCGAGTTCATTGAAAACTGATGCGTAAGCGAGGGATTCTCGCCAGCGCTTCGAGTTTCAAAATGCTCACCAGACAACACACAAAAGGTAATAATTGGACAAGCCGCCAATACAACCAAGGCTCCGAGCGCAGTCAAATACCGAACCTCAGAATTACTCTGTCGTACCAGTCGAAACAATGCGGAATAGATCACCGCAACCAGCACGCCTTGCCAAAGAAATTGCAACAAGCACATCGTCACTCGCGCGGCCAAGTCGTTCGAAAGGAAATCAAGTTGCGACATCACTTCTTCCCTTGTTGCTGGTACTCGTTTATCGCGCTGCGAATTTCTTCCAACTCTTGTTCTGTCGGCTTCGATTGGTCGAGCAACTGGGATATGAGCGCGGTCGCCGAGCCTTCGAAAGCGCGCCCCAACAAATCGCCGACCATTTGCCCAAGCGTGTTTTCGCGAACCACCTTCGCTTCATACAAAAATGCCCGACCGTGTGGCTTGCGTGTAAGCAATCCCTTATCGGTCATCACGTTCAGCAAACTCATCACGGACGTATAGGCTCGTTCGCGCGACTCGTTGAGCACGTTCATCACTTCGCGCACCGTCGAAGGTCCTAGATCCCAAAAGACTTTTAGAACGTCAAGTTCGCCAGGCGTCGGTTGATCGTGCGACGGTCGGGGCATGTGTGGCCTCTTTTAATTCACGCGAAGACGATTCTACTGCTTAAACCGTAGCTGTCAACGGGTAAAACCGTAGATAATTTAAAAAGCAGGCCGAACCAAGTTCGGCGCAGTTCCGGCGATCGAAGCATGCCGGAACTGCACAAAGCTTGTTCCGGCCTACAACTTGGTCGCGTCAAGCGTCTGTCCACTCTCAATAAAGTTACCTAAAATGACCGGTTTGTCACGGATGAACCCCCGCCCGAGCTTCGCCTACATGCCGCCGTCCGACATCATCATCAAGGGTGCCCGCGAACACAACCTTCGCGACATCGACCTTGTTCTGCCACGAAACAAGTTGATCTGTTTGACGGGCGTAAGCGGATCGGGCAAAAGTTCGCTCGCGTTCGACACGGTCTATGCTGAGGGGCAGCGTCGCTATGTCGAGAGTCTGTCGAGTTTTGCGCGGCAATTTCTGGGGCAGATGCCGAAGCCGGACGTGGACTACATCGGTGGGCTGAGTCCATCTATCTCGATCTCGCAAAAGTCGACTGGCAACAATCCGCGTTCGACCGTTGGCACGATCACTGAGATTTACGATTATCTCCGTGTGTTGTATGCGAGGGTTGGACAAGGTTACTGTCCGAAGTGTGGGTGTGAGATTACGGCACAGTCGCGTGAACAAATACTTGCTCGAATTCTGCAACTTCCGAATGCGACGAAGTTTGTTGTGCTTGCACCGATAATTCGTGGGCAGAAGGGCGAGTACAAAGATTTGTTTGAGGACCTGCTCAAGCAAGGTTTTGTGCGGGCTCGTGTTGACTGTGAGGTTGTCTCGCTGAGCGACGATTTACAGCTCGATCGCCAGATGCGGCACGACATCGAAGTCGTGGTCGATCGCCTGGAGATTCGAAAGGGCATTCGTGCGCGGCTGGCGGAATCCATCGAACTCGCGCTGAAAATTGGCAAAGGCAACTTGATTGTCGCGACGAATCTAGACGCTCCGGCGCCAACCACAAAGCGCCGTCGCTCCAGCAGCCGGCCGGGCGACATTATCTTTTCAGTCGACTACGCTTGCACGGATTGCGGCGTCAGTTTCGAACCGCCCAGTCCGCAATTGTTCAGTTTCAACAGCCCGCAAGGCATGTGTCTTGAGTGCGACGGATTGGGTGAGTTGTATTCGTTCGACACCGAGTTGTTGATTCCCGACGAGTCGCTGTCGTTCAAGCAGGGTTGCTTCGAATTGACTGGCCGTTGGAAAGACCTTGGCCGTTGGCGTCGGCACATCTATCAAGGTGTTGCCGAGACCGTCGAACGCACGCGCGAGCTGGCCGAAGGTACGATGCTCGACACGCCGTGGTGTGACTTGGGCGAAGAGCTTCAAGACTTGCTGCTGTGGGGTACGGATGATTTGCACATCACGTTTACTTGGCGCGGCGGCTCGTCGCCGATGAAATACGGCGGCACGTTCGACGGCATCGTGCCGGAGTTGGAGTCGAAGCATCGAAACAGCAAAAGCCGCATGCAAATCCGGCAGCTCGAAAAATACATGAGCACGATGCCGTGCCACGATTGCCACGGCCAGCGGCTGAACTCGCAAGCCCGCTCGGTAAAGATCAAAACGGCTCACAAAGCGTTCGCCCAGCAGCCGCTGGCCACGCTGCCTGAGATTTGCTCACTCGCGGTGAGTGACGCGGCTCAGTTTTTCGAAGACATCGAGTTGGACGCGACCCGCGCGGTCATCGCCGAAGAAGCGCTCAAAGAAATCCGCGGCCGCCTCGGTTTTCTGATGAACGTCGGACTCGACTACCTGACGCTCGACCGCACCGCTCCGACTCTCGCCGGTGGCGAGTCTCAGCGCATCCGCCTGGCAGGTCAAATCGGCTCCGGACTCGTCGGCGTGTTGTACATCCTCGATGAGCCATCAATCGGCCTGCATCCGCGCGACAACGATCGCTTGCTCGGCTCGTTACTTCGCCTGCGAGACATGGGCAACACGATCATCGTGGTCGAGCACGACGAAGACACGATGCGAGCCGCCGATCACATCATCGACTTCGGGCCAGGCCCTGGCGTGCGGGGCGGCGAAGTCGTCGTTTCCGGCTCACCAAGCGACGTATTAAAAGAAAGACGCAGCGTCACCGGCCAATACCTCGCCGGCAAACTTCAAATTGCTGTGCCCAAAAGTCGTCGGCTCGGCAAAAAGGGGGCGGGGGTCTTTTTGAAGGAGGCAGGTAGTGATGAGCACAAAAAGACCCCCGTCCCCTTTTTATCTATCAAAGGTGCGTCGCAAAACAACTTGAAAGACGTGGACGTCGAAATCCCTCTCGGCGCGTTTGTTTGCGTCACGGGCGTTTCCGGATCCGGCAAGAGTTCGCTGGTCAACGACATTTTGGTCGAGGCACTGCGGCGCGACCTCAACGGCGGACTCGGAGATCCCGGTGAACATGATTCGATCGAAGGTCTCGAACACCTCGACAAGCTGATCGCCATCGACCAATCGCCCATCGGCCGCACACCGCGCAGCAATCCTGGCACGTACATCAAAGTCTTCGACGACATTCGCCATCTATTCACACAACTGTCCGAATCCAAGCGCCGCGGCTACAAACCGGGCCGGTTTAGCTTCAACGTAAAAGGCGGGCGTTGCGAAGCATGCGAAGGCAACGGATCGAACAAACTCGAAATGGACTTTCTCGCTGACGTGTGGGTCACGTGCGCGGTCTGCGAGGGCCACCGTTACAACCGTGAGACATTGCAGGTCAAATTTAAGGACAAGTCGATCGCCGAAGTGTTGGAGATGGACGTTCAACAAGGGCTCGAATTGTTCGAGAACATCCCCAAAATCCATCACAAGTTGCAAACGTTGCACGATGTTGGACTCGACTATCTGAAAATCGGACAACCGTCACCGACTTTGTCGGGTGGCGAAGCGCAACGTATCAAACTGGCTCGCGAACTCGTGAAGAAAAGCACGGGGCAGACCCTGTATTTGTTGGACGAGCCGACCACGGGGCTGCACTTTGCTGACATTCAATTACTGCTCAAAGTGCTGCACGATTTC
>CAYFJO010000004.1:0-42680 GCA_964343305.1 uncultured Pirellulaceae bacterium
GGCGACGTCCAAGACCCCTCGCTTGCGCGTCGGGTTGGTGAATAATCCGCGTTAGCGCGTTCGGCTTAACAAGCACACGCTTTCGTGGTTTCGTGTCAAAACCGCCGTTGAAACTGCACGTTGTATTCGAAATCAAAAGCCTTGTTGTCGCCGCCGGACAGCGGAATGATGAGGCCGTTGATGATCATCCAATTGTTCATCTCGGCAGCCGTGCCCATCGACAAATTGACGATGTCGTTGCGGTTTGCCCCATTGCCCACCATGATGTTGACCGGCAAATCGATCGCTCCACCGAATTGATCGACCGTGTATTTCAGCAGTTCCGCCTCGTGGACCTTTGCGTTTTGCAGAGTGGTTGTGTAGTGGAGTTCAAGCAGCGTTGCCAGACGCTGCAACCACATCGAATCGGGATTCTGATAGACCCAATAACCAATTCCCAAATTCAGTCGCATCAAGGTTTGTTGAATGAGCTGCGCGGCCTCGTCCGCGTCGACCGCGATGCTTTCACGAGGGACGAAGGTGCCTGCCGTGAAAGTGTCAATTGTCCCAGAGGAAGTGATGTGACCTCTCGCCGAGTTCGCGGCGATATCGAATTGCAAAAAGCCCTGATGAAAGAAGCGGTCATTCGGCACCCATATCCAGGCAAGGAACGGCGAAACATTGACGGTTTCGTTTCTGACATGGACGTCAAAATCGAGATCGGAAAAGGCGTGAAGACCGGGAGTTCCTTCGATGATGATAAGGCCGCCATTGATTTCACCGTCGACGACTACATCGTTCGCCGTTGGCAGTGTGACGCCGAAACCCGTGGACACCAGGAAGCGATCATTTTGATACAGCAATGTTTTCGCAACGATCGAAATGTTGCCAAATTCACCGTCTCGATCAGTTAACGGCAAGGTATCGCGCGCGGGTGTGACTGAATCGAAGATGACGTCCATGCGGGAACCCAACTCGCGCGACATGGGAATGCGTGTTTCGATGGAAACACCGCCATTGAGGATCGTTTGTTCGACACCGTATGTGAATCGATCGATGTTCAGATTGCTGACGAATTGAAAATTGCCGCCAATTCGAAAGATGCGAGTTTTCGTGACGTCGTGAAAATGGCGGTAGCTCAGATAGGTGCGGTTCTGAAGCAGCGCCGTGTTGTTTTCCGAAATGTTCAGCCGACTGCACGCCAAAATGGGATGCTCGACGATGGCGTCTGTTTGTCCCATGAAGGACACCGAAGAGCACGACCCGGCTGCGGAATCACCGATCATAAAAGGCACGGTTGCCAACGTCAGAAACGCTGCGTTACGCGCGGCCGGCGAAGTCGCGGGAGTGCGCGGAATTCGCGGAGCACGAGGCGGTCGTGGCAATGGCCGTCGGGGAAGCGGTGGGCGAGGCAGCGTTGGTTGTTCCGGTGGTTGTGGGAGCGGAATCGGTTGCTCCGCACGTGGCTGAGTCAATTGAGAATCGAACGACGCGGCATAGCGAACCAGCGGACGCTCGGTTTGCGCGCCCGCGGAACCGACGCTGGCGATCAGGATGACCCAACAGGTTGTGACGATTGTGCTACGCCGCACGGTTTGCTCCTCAAGTGCGCACGTTCGTTAAGACATCGCTTGCATCGGCAGTAGCATGTGTAGGTCGTTAGCGGGAGAAATCGATCGCATGCCGTTTTCGCAATTCTTGCATCCGTGCGGTTTTGCAACCCATATCACCTTTGTTGTTGGACCATCCGACACAAACGTGGCAAACGCAACATTGGCGGGCCGCATGTAGTTGATTCTCGGAACTCGCCGAGAGTAACGATATCGATGTTTGTTCGCCTTTTGGGCAACGCAAGGATGATATGATGCAAGGACGATGTCTGCTCTTTCCGGCGATTGTGATCGGCGTCTTAAGCGTCGTCGCACAATCCGCATCATCGGAAGAAGTGGCCGTTGCCGGATCCTTGGAATTACTGTCACGATTGAACGACGTGGAAACGGCGATCCAGCGCTTGGATATGCGCTACGACGAGTTGTCACGGTTGCCGGCCACCCAGATTGAACCGAACAGCGACTCGTTGGAAGCGATCCGTCACGATCTTTGCTGTCTGTGGAATACCCAGCCGATTTGGCAACCCTATTTTCAAGCTTCGTTTCGAGGTGGTGGAATTCGGGAAATCGGACGCGGCGATTTGTTTGTGCCGTTGGCCTGGAACGATTACCAGTTGCTGTTTGCCGATGTGCGCGGCCAGACATCGGACAATGGTCATCACGAAGGCAACTTCGGGTTGGCCTATCGCCAGTTGCTGTCGTCCGATTGGATTGTGGGGGCGTATGCGTTTTACGACGTGCGAGAATCGGCGCTGGGGAACCACTTCGACCAGATCACGTTTGGCCTGGAAGCGATGAACCTCGATTGGGACGTGCGAGCCAATGCTTATCTGCCCGATACAACGGCGGCCCAACCGGCCGGTGCGCCGACCGCGGTGATTTCCGGCGGCACGATTGTTGTCCGCACGGGCGAAGAGCGCGCGTATTGGGGAATGGACGTTGAGTTTGGCCGACTGCTTTACGCGATGCGCGGTCCGCTTGATGGCGAAGTGCGAGCGTTTCTTGGCGGTTATTTTTTTAACAACTCAGCACCTGGCTTTGAGAACATCGCGGGACCGCGGGCGCGATTGGAAACGCGTGTGTACGACTTGCCAGTTCTCGGTGAAGGATCTCGCTTGACGGCCGGCGCCGACTACCAATACGACTCGGTGCGTGGCAGTCAAATGGATGCGTCTTTGTTGGTGCGAATTCCGTTCGGACCCCGGCCAGGATATCGACTCAGTCTGCTGCGGCGCCGCATGGTCGATCGAATCGTGCGGGACGTGGACATCATCGTCAACAATCAATCGGTGGATCAGCCGGCGAACTTTGCCGGCACCACGCGGCGGATTCGCTCGGCGCGTGTGGTGGATTCCAGTGACACGCTCGACACGGAAGTTACGGCGGCTGGCGAGGACAGCGTGGTTGTGATTGACGGAAGCGCGGGCACGGTGACCACGTCAACCGTGGCGATCCTCGAATCGGGACAAGCGGTCGTTGGAGGCGGCTCGACGCTAGAAGTCACCGGGCGGATCACAGGCACCCGCGCCACATTTGCCGCTCCCGGCACGCGGCCAATCATTCATGGCACGGATTCGCTTGAAGACATCTTCGATCTCGCCGACGACTCTCAAATCCGAAACCTCGATATCAAGGGTGGTTTCGACGCCGTTTTTGGTGACGGTGTAACTGGCGTTGTCGTCGCCGACAATTCGATCATTGGCGCGGCGGACGACGGCATCGACCTCAATGGCACGAGCAGCGGGAGTGTTCTGCGAAATTCTCTTACCGGAAATGACGGAAGCGGATTCGAATTCAGCACTTTCAGCGGCACGGTCAATGAAAACATCGCGATGTCTAACGATGTCGATGGATTTGGTGGTTTGGCAGCAACGTTTACAAGCGGCACTTTTGCGGAGAACACGGCTACCAATAACGGCGATGATGGTTTCGACTTCACCACGTTTACAGGCGGGCTATTCGACAGCAACGTTGCGTCGGACAATAGCAGCTATGGATTTGAATTCAGTGGCATATCGGGTGGGATTTTGAGTCGCAACAGCGCGACAGACAATCTCGCTGATGGGTTCCATGTATTTGCCTCGAGTGGCGGATTTTCGGCTGGAACGATGACCAATAATTTTGCGGCACGTAATACTGCTGATGGATTTGACGTAGACGGTTTCTCTGGAACGGCGCTGTTTGAGTTAAACAACTCAGTCAGCAACGGTGACTTGGGATACGAGTTTACCGGAGCAGGTGGCACTGCCAGTGGAAACACGGGACACAGTAACACCAGCGGTGGCGACACCTTTCCGTAATGACTCAATCAGTCCGCTGGATCGTCTGCACGCGTGAGTAGCGTTTGCGTTTCCTCCAGCGATTTTTTGTAATCTTCGCTGTTGGGAAATTCCGAAGCTAATCCCGCCAAGATGGTTTTTGCAACGTTCAGATTGTCGGCCGCCGTGCGCTTGTCGCCTTGATCCAAATAGATCTCGCCGATTTTTTTTAGCGACACTCCATAGTCGCGTCGATGCGCGGGAACACTGGGCTGTTGCTCGGCGAGTAGAAGCAGCAAGTCGGCCGCCGCGCTGAACGACTCAAGTGCCAATTGCGGTTGCTTCATCAGGCGTTGCAACTCGCCCATGTTCATGAAAATGGCCGCGAGACGTGCGCGGAACTCCAGCACGTTGGGATTGCGCGCTGCCAAGACTTCCAATTGAAGACGCGCCTGCTCATAAAGCCCCAAGCCTCGTTCCGGTTCCGATCTCGCCACGCGATCGCCCAGCAGTGCGTAGCAGCGGGCCAGTCGGTTTTGATTGGCCAAGTCGTTGGGATCCTTGGCCACGACTTTTTCGAAAACGCCGATCGCCAGCTTGATGTACTTCTCCGCCCGGTCCGTTTCACCGTCATCGCGGCAAAACAGAGCCAGGTCGAAATAGCCTTTGCCCAGGTCACGTTGCAGCTTGATGTCGTCATGCTTTTTGAGTTGTTTCAGGCGAATGTTCTGAGCGAGATCCAGCTTGGCATATGCTTCTTCTTTCTGTCCTTGAAGGTGCTGGATCAGGCCAATGTTCATGTGGCTGTTGGCCAACTTGCGTTGATACTCGTGATTCTTGGGATGCTTGTCGACGAGGCGTTGCCGCAGTTTGAACGCTTCGAGGTACTCGGCCAAGGCTTCCCCGTGCCGTTCGATCTTTTGCAAGGCACGCCCGATTGCATTGATCGTGTTGCTCAGGGCGTACAGCCGATCCAGATCATCCGGCTGTATCTTCAGCAAGGCGGACTGTTGCCGCCGTGCCTCGCGATAAGATGGCAATGCTTCGTGCGGCGTACGGATCTCTTCGTTGATCAGGCCGATGTGATAGTGTGCCGAAGCGACCTCGCGTTGCAGTTCTTGTTTTTCGCAATGGTCCGCCAGGAACTGCTGATAGTACTTCAACGACAATTCGCGCAGCTTGCGACGCAGCGGTTGCATGCCAGCCTGGTTGAGCAGCGTGTCTTCGCTGACGTGGACGAAAAACTCGTCGACAGCGCCGCGAGCTTGCTGGAAATACTTGGTCGCGAGACGGTAGTTTTCCAACGCTTCTCGTTTCGCAGATTCTTCGCGACGACGCGCAGCCCCCAAAAAGATGGCGGCAACAATCGATGCGATCAGCGCGACAACGATTGCCGCGGAAATGCCGACGACGGCCGCCTGGTGTCGGCGCATCCAGCGGCGAGTTCGAATCCACCAAGGTTCCTGCCACGCGGTGACAGGTTCGTCGGCGAGATAGTGTTCGACGTCATCGGCAAGTTGCCTGGCCGACTGGTATCGTTCGTCGCGGTTGAGTGCCATCGCCTTCAGACAGATGGCTTCCATCGGCTGGGCGATGTGGCTGTCGAATGTTCTGGGTCGGTGCGGGCGGCTTTCGCGAACTTTTCGCAAAACCTCTGGCGTCGAGCGCCCTTCGAAGGGAAGATGGCCTGTCAACAATTGATAAAGAATCACGCCGAGCGAGAAAAGATCACTTTGCTGATCGACCCGTTTCGTATCACCGCTGGCCTGCTCGGGCGACATGTAGGCGGGCGTTCCTTGGATGGCTCCGTGTCGCGTTTCGTCGACCTTCGTGTCGCCCAGCACGTCGATGATCGAAGTATCCATTGGCGAATCGGCGTCGTCCAATTGCTTGGCCAATCCCCAGTCCAGAATCACCGTTTCGCCGAAGTCTCCCAAAATGATGTTTGACGGCTTCAAATCGCGATGAATCACTTCCTGGGCGTGCACGTATTGCATCGTCCGCACGATCGACAAGTAAGCGTGCAACAGCCGCAATTCTTCAACCGAACGATCTCCGTTGGCTGCCGGTTCTTGATGAAACTCTCGAAGGACGTCGAACAACGTTTTGCCTTCGACCAGTTTCATCGTGTAGTACGGTTGATCGCTGTGCAGCGTGCTTAAGTCGTGGACCGGAACGACGCCGGGATGCTCCAGACGGGCCGTGATTCGCGCCTCGTTCAGAAAGCGGCGACGGATCTGTTCGTTGGATGCGGTCCGATATTTCAGTTGTTTCACAGCCACCTTGCGGCCCAGTTTGGGATCCTCCGCCTGCCAAACGACCCCAAAGCCTCCTCGCCCTTTTTCGCCAGCAATTCGATAGCGATCGACGGTATCGGGCACGCCATCGATTTTCGGAGCCAGCGGCTTTTCGGGCAACGCTTTTTCCAATATGTCGACCGAGGTCACATGATCGGGAAATCGCTGTTGGTACTCGGCCGACGAGGGGCGGTCTCCGTATCGATGGCGCACATAGAATTCCTGCTTGACCAGCCGGACGACGATGCTCTGGTCGTTCAACTGGGCGAAGCGATCGAGATACTCTTCGACTCGCGGCGGCTGGGCCAACGTTTCCGCGGCGACGTCCTGATCGTCATTGGCTTGCTGCCAGGCCGCTCGCCACGCGTACTCCAGTTCCAAGTGAACCAATTCTTCCAGCGTGCCCAAGAAACGAGGGTCGTCTTCGGTCGGCAAGTTCTCTTCGATGACCGGAGTCTTGCCGCTTTCCCAAGCCGATTCGAATTGCTCGCGTCGCGTCTCGTCGACGGAACGCAGATTGGTATCACTCATCGCTTCCTACTCAAAGACGTTTGCATCATTGTATCACGAACTTTGTCCGAGACATGAATCGACCGGCTGCGACCTTCGTTATCGCTTCGCAACGCTGCGACCAAGATGGCTCAGAATGCGTTTGCGCTCCTTGATATAGCATGCGTAGCCAGGCCGCAGGCGAATTGCTTCGTCGATATCCGGCACGGCACCCGCCGCGTCTCCCAGGTCCGTTCTGATGCAAGCACGCAGCGCCAGAAACTGCGTCGCCCACAATCGATTGCTTTGCTCGCTCGTTAAGATAAACTCGGTGACTTTCTGGTCACTGAGCACTTCAATGGCTCGGTTGATGTATTGGACAGGAAATGGGGTGGGGGCTCGTTTTAAAAACGAGACCCGACCCCGTTTCTTCGTCGTCTGATGATCACGCCAAACGCTTTGATATCAAGTGGGATCCCGATAACATTGACGTAGTAGAAAGCGGTTAGAAATATCTGGAATGAGCTGAATAGAATGCAATCCCGTTATCGATACATTGTTGTCGCTGCTATCGTTCTCTTAAGCGTCGCGATTAACCATATTGCTAAAGGGGTATGGGGAAGAACAGGGCAAATCCTGGCAGTTACAGTTGCATGCATGGCATTCTTGGTTGTGTGGATTATGGCGCAACTAGCTGAGCGTTTTGAGAAGAAAAGCCAAGAGGATCTTAAATCGATCAAGGCGGAACTCGAAGCAGAGGAAGAAAAGTCACGTCCATCATCAAAGAGCGAGTAATAAGAATGGAAACGTAATCAAGTGTTTTTCCGGGTGCGCCCCCCCCCACGGAAAGCGCGCGACGATCACGTATGACGCTACGGGGAGCGGAACAAACGGGGTCGGGTCTCGTTTTAATGATGAGACCCGACCCCGTTTCCTGGCATCCCCGTTTCCTGGCATCACACGGTTAGAACACGGTCTTACTGTTCCATAGCTTGACGCACTTCGAGCAAGTCAACTTTCAGTTGTGGGAACTCTCGAAGCTTGCGTTCCAGCATCGCACGAGCCTCACCGCGATCAATGAGGTTGTTCTTGGCCAGAGCTTCGAGCGCCACGACGTGCGCCTCGTCTGCGTCGCTGCCTTCTGCGATGGCTCGCAGAGACGGCTGCAGCTTTGCCACGTGACGCCGCGGCCATTGAAGCACCAAAGTCACGATTAACCAGTACTTCCATTTCATGTCCGGCGAGGTTGTCAAAACGGAATTCACCGCTGGCAGGATCGCACCGGCGTGATCGCACAAGAATCTGGCGATGCTGTGTGCTCCCGGCCAATTATAGTCCACAAGCCAACCCAAAAGGTCCGGTAGCTCATCCTCCGACAGTTGCGTTTTACCGTCACAGATATCCATGGCCTGCTGATGCCAAGTTGCCTTGTGACCTTTTGGATAAACGAGATTCACCATACCGTTATCTTACATTCCCAGGTCGGTTCGGCGTACCTCACCAATGACCGCATCCGCTACTTCTTGCGAGAATTCGTGGTCCACTTTGTCGACCCAATCGGCCAATTGTGACGGATCCTTCGGAACGATACTGACGTGCCCCGGCTCGATATGTGGAGTAGGAACGGCCTCTGGGTTTTCTAGCTGCGACGGTATTCGTTTGGGTAATCTCTGTGACTAATGTAATCTTGTAGGCTTTCTCGCCACGATAAACGAAAACCACCATGACAGGTAAATGTTGGGTTTCGGTCGTTCGTATCAAGCCCACGCGAATCGCTTCGTTGCTATCGCCAACTTTCGATGGGGAAACCCTCGTGCGGACCGCTCGCGCCTGCTGTTTGGCAAACGTCTCAGCCATGGCTCTTGCATCCGTCCCGTCCTATGCCACTTCGTCGGCGAATTGTCGATGCCGGAACTGCGCGGAGCTTGTTCCGGCCTACGATTCTAAGGCCACGAAGAAGTTATCGCTTCGCAACGCTGCGCCCAAGATGGCTCAGAATGCGTTTGCGCTCCTTGATATAGCATGCGTAGCCAGGCCGCAGGCGAATTGCTTCGTCGATATCCGGCACGGCACCCGCCGCGTCTCCCAGGTCCGTTCTGATGCAAGCACGCAGCGCCAGAAACTGTGCCGCCCACAATCGATTGCTTTGCTCGCTCGTTAAGATAAAATCGGTGACTTTCTGGTCACTGAGCACGTCGATGGCCAGGTTGATGTATTGGACATCCTCGGTATATCGAGTGGCATTGATGCTCTGTCGCGCGATCTGAAGGACGGCTTCGACCGGGTGGAAATTAAAACTCTTGAGATGCAACTTGTCGGCACTGAGGAAGGCATTGAGGCTGGCCACGTAATCTTTTGCACGTTCACTCTTGCGACGCGATTTGTCGCTGGCCAAACCGAAGAGTGCCTCCCCACGCAAAAAGGGAATCCACCAGTATGTCGGTGCCAGCTTCTCCGCTTCCGCAACCAGGTCGAGAGTCAAGTAATACGCTCTGCGATCGAGCGCCTGTTTGGCGCGAACCGCAATGTCGACTCCCTTCAACAGGTTCGTCGCAGCAGTGTATTGACCTTGTACGAAAACGGGAGCGGCAAGTTGTGTGGGCGCACCGGGGATCTTGTCCGCCAAATTGAAATGGTTCAACAAGTCCCACAGGGCATCAACTCGAATTCCGTAAGCGATTTTGCTGCTGTCCCTGAGTTGACGACTCGAATTGTGGATGATCGCCACCTTGCCGTTGGACAGAAAGACGGGCGAGCCACTGAAACCGCCGTAGGTGGGCGCGGTGTACGCGACATAGCGGCGATCCTCGACGCGCTGGTCGAGACGATGCCCAAGCAGGACTTCAAAACGGCTGATCACGCCTTTGATAAACGTCGCTTGAGCAAATTGGTCTTGCGACGCGCGGGTGTTGTATCCGGGAAAGCCAAACACACCCACTTCGGATCCGATCGTGTTCTTCACTTCTTCGGGCGTTGCCAATGGAATTTCGGCGGGCAATTCAGGACCGAGCATTTCCAGTTGCAAAATCGCCAGGTCCGTTCCTCTTGCATCCACGCGGCCGTGGCGTTGGTCGATCGATCGGATGAGCGTCTGGGGGTCGTAGATGAGATTTCGAATCGTATCGGGGTGATAGTAACGGCGGGTAACTTTGTAAACGGTACGACTTTCGTTGACCACGACACGGTGCGCGATATCCGCAACATGGGCGTTTGTTGCCAACAGCCGATGCTTTTTGGAAATCACAAACGCGGTACCGTGGGCTGAATCCTTCGCATCCTTGACGATCAACACACCTCGACGATAGCGTTGGACTGCCTTATGAAATCCGCTGTCGTTCGATGAGGGTGATTTGTCATCAGCTTTCGGCGTTTTCGGTTTTGGCAACTCCTTGCCTGCCGAGAAACGGACGCTCATCATCGTCGACAATTTCGCGCGGGCGTCTTTCGATTCGACCTTGCCCATCACGAGTCCGTCCGAAACGGTTGTCACCGTGCCCGTCGCGACGGTTGCCGTTCCCAATCCATCAGGCAAGTCGATCAATATCTCAAACTGGTCGCCTTGCTTGACCGTGACACCTTCACTCGGCATGAACACCAAGGTTGCGCCCTTGACGGCCACGATCGATCCGGTTCTCTCCGTTTCAGTCGCGGCATTGGTGGGTGCCGGTTGAGCCGACAGATTCGAAGCTGGGTGGTTGAGTCCCAGCAGGATTACGAGCAGAAAGAGTGTTGCGCGGGGGCGAGTGGCTTGAAACATGGTTTGTTCCTCACAGAAAGGGGAAGGATTGTCGCGTCCAAGCTCGTGTCGTGCGTCCTTGCTTCACCCTTGGATTGACAAAACCATCGCCATCCGGACAGGGAAAAGAAAAAATCTGAAGAATTCTCTGTTTGCCGCGAGAATACCGGAAAATTAGAAGCGTCGCACGGGTTCTCAACCAGCCAACATCTTTTCCAGCTTGGCCTGAATCCGCGCAATCATCCGCCGCACGGTTCGTTCGGCACAATTGAGCTGCTGAGCGATTTCGTCGTTCGAACGTTGCTGCAAACGCAAGTCGAGCACCTGCCGCTCGCGCTGTTCAAAAGTGTCGACCACACTCTGGAAATGTTCATCGAATTCCAACTCGTCAACATGTGTCCACGCCGGATCGACGGGGTCAGGCATCTGCTGTGGATGATCTTCACTTCCGATATCACGTTTTTGACGCTGATGATGCCTGATCTTCACGCGTGCCTTATTGACCGTGATGGCACACATCAATCCCAACAACGACTCGGCATCCGGCACATCGAACTCGCCTCCCTGTGCTCGGCGAAAGAAAGTGCGGCATGCGGAAAGCAGCACAGATTCCGGTCCCACACGGCGGCGAACCTTCGGCGAAAGGTGCCGCTGGGCAACACGCTCCATCATCGGACCATATTGGTCCCAAAATCGTTGACATGCGGATTCATCGCCTTGGCGAATGCCGTCCAACAATTCTTGCCATTGATTGTCCGTGCTCGACATAAAAATTCAAAAGTGTTCACGTCCAAAAACTGCGATCCAACATACGATAGTTGATCGCTTCTTGAATGTGCGATGTTTGAATGTCGTCACATGAATCAAGATCAGCGATCGTCCGGGCGACGCGGAGGATTTTGTCGTGGGCGCGGGCCGATAATCCCATGTCGTTGATCGCCGATTTCAACAACTCCATACATTCGTCATTCAGTTTGCAAAACTGACGCACCTCGCGCGACGACATCTGAGCGTTGTAGCGTGTCTTGGCACGAGAACCAAATCGCGACTCTTGAGCGATGCGTGCGATCTGGACCTGGTCGCGCATGCTGCCGCTGGACGTGCCTGGTGCCTTGGACGAAAGTTCTTTGAAGTCGACCGCTGGCACTTCAATGTGCATGTCAATGCGGTCCAGCAACGGGCCGCTGATTTTTGACATGTATCGTTCGATCTGCGGCACGGTGCATTGGCAATCGCGGCGCGGGTCGTTGCGATAGCCGCAAGGGCAAGGGTTCAACGCCGCGATCAACATAAAGTCGGCGGGAAACGTCGTCGAATTCAGAGCCCGTGAAATCGTCACGACTTGATCCTCCAGCGGCTGCCGCAACACTTCCAGCGTTTGGCGATTGAA
Source organism: uncultured Pirellulaceae bacterium (assembly GCA_964343305.1). GTDB lineage: Bacteria > Planctomycetota > Planctomycetia > Pirellulales > Pirellulaceae > CAYFJO01. Next base: position 11,760 of record CAYFJO010000004.1, read on the forward strand.
CTCCGGCAATTCGTCCAGAAAGAGAACTCCGTTGTGAGCCAGCGAGATTTCGCCGGGCGTCGGCACACTTCCACCGCCAACCAAGCCCGCGTTGCTGATCGTATGATGCGGTGAACGAAACGGCCGCTTGGCCATCAGCGGCTGACCTGGTTCAAGCCGCCCCATCGCGCTGTAAATCCGCGTCGTCTCAATCGACTCGGCCGCCGTCAGCGACGGCATGACCGTCGGCACGCGCTTGGCCAGCATCGTTTTTCCAGATCCAGGCGGACCCAGCATCAGCAGATTGTGAAAACCGCTGGCCGCGATCGTCAGTGCTCGTTTGCCCATCTCCTGGCCGCGGACGTCGGCGAAGTCTTCGTCGTACTTACCCAACGCTTCAAACAACTGGTCGATTCGCGAAGGTGTCGGGTCGATTTCGAGCGCGCCAGCGAAGAACCCAACCGCCTGTGTCAAACTGGAGACGGGAATGACTTCGATGTCTTCAACAACCGCTGCCTCCTGAGCGCTCTCCGCCGGCACTACGACACCGCGCAGTCCATGTTGTTTGGCCGCCGTCATGGCCATCGACAAGGCACCTTTTACTGGGCGTGTCTTTCCTTCAAGCGACAATTCGCCAACGACGGCGAATTCGTCAAATCGATCGGACTCAATTTGGCCGCTGCCGGCGAGTATGCCCAGCGTAATCGGCAAGTCAAACGACGCGGCTTGTTTGGGCAACTCGGCCGGAGCAAGATTGATCACCACGCGATCCTGCGGCCGAGTGAATCCCGAATTAACGATGGCCCGCTCATTGCGATGCACACTTTCCTTGACCGCCGCCTCCGGCAAGCCGACAAGAATCGTCTTGGGAAGCGCCCCGGGGGAGACGTCGACTTCGACTTCAACTGGCAAAGCCTCGATGCCCAACAACGAAAACGTTTTTAACTTGGCAAGCATACAACCGTACCGCACAAGAATTGCTTGGCTCAACACCCAATCGCACCATTTTGAGGTGCAGACATCGCACGGGCAAGCATAGGTATGATCATCAACGGTTGATTGGGGCCGCCATTTCTTCTGGATCGACTTGACCCGCCCATGGTCGACCATGGAATTCTACGATTCTGTGCTGATTAACAGTGCAACTCTTCGTCGGCCGTTCGGCCAATTCCAAAACCTCTTTTCTCCAATCATGTTGGGATCGCTGCAATGTTCTTTTTAGCGGGTGGACTGGTCGGTATGGCTGTGACGTACTCTTTGGTGCTCAATCCCATTGAGCAAATCGCATGGCAGATGTTCTGGACCGGGCTGGAAAACGGCCGTCAGGTATTCGATTCAGAAACCATTCTGAAATCGTCAACCTTCTTCAAATTGGCGACCGGCGCGCTGGTTGGCGGCGTAGTGGCAAGCGGTTTGGCCGCCACGGTCAAGAGTTGGGTGCAACGCTGCAACCACGATTAGGCCCCACCCGGATGACCTGCCTGACTTTTGCCGAGGCATCGTCTGTTATGACTTCGTAGACGGCTGGTCTTTGGCCGAAGTCGTGGATGTCAAGATACTTACAAAAAGAATTGTGAAAAACGAAAACGCAAAAGCCGGAATCAGCGAATAGAGACTCTTGTGCAACGTCTCGCGCCAAACCACGGCGGTCGCGACTCCGACGATCATTCCGATCAGAACACCCCACCCCGTCGTTCGCCGCCAAAGCAATGTCAGAATCAACGCTGGTCCGAATCCCGCGCCCAGTCCGTCCCACGCGTAGAGGACAAAGTCAAACACGGCTCGCACCTTGCCCATCGCGATCGCGGTCGCAATGACCGCGATGAAAATCACTGCCGTACGATTGATCATGGTCCGTGTCTGATCCGATGGTTCCTTGCCAAGTAAACGCACGTAGATGTCGTGGCTGACGGCCGAAGCACTGACGAGCAACTGTGAATCGGCCGTTGAACAGATCGCGGCGACCAGCGCGGCGATCATCATGCCCGCCAATGGCGCGGGCAGCAACTGGATCGCGCTATGCGGCAACGCCCGTTCGGGATCGGCAAGATCCGCAAACATCACACGGGCCGTCAAGCCAACAAGAATCGCTCCAGTGAACAGGAAAAACACCCAGACAGAAGATATGACCGCCGCTCGATTGATCGCTTGTTCATCTTTGGTGGCCATCAAGCGAACCAGGATGTGGGGCTGGCCGGGATTGCCAAGCGGAACGCCTAACCACACCGCCAAAAACCCAATCAACATCAAACCCGTCTTGCCACCAAACCCGTCGGTCATCGATCCGCCGCCCGCGAGCGACACGTCCTTCCCTTTCACAACGATCTCACGCGCTTCGAGCGATGCCAGCTTGTCCCAAAACTCGAACGGCCCGCCCAACATCATGACCATCACCAGTGGCAATATGATCACACCGCTCACCATCAAAACCGCTTGCACCACATCCGTCCAAGCCACGGCCCGAAACCCCCCAACCACGGTGTAAACCAAAACGATTCCGGCACCCACGAAAACGCCGACGAAATACTGCCAACCAAACGTCTCTTCGAACGCCTTGCCCGCGGCGTTCAATTGAGCCGCAACATACGCCGTTAGCATCGACAGAATAATCAAGACAGAAACCAGTCGAATCGCAATCGCCACGCCGCCGCGATGATTGGCTGCCAGCACATCGGGCAACGTGATTGAGTTCGTGGCGATCGAGTGTTTGCGAAGTCGCTTGGCCAGCACTAGCCAGTTGAACAAGAACGCCGCGACCGTACCCACCACAAGCCACATCGCACCGACACCTGACTTGTAGGCAATGCCGACCAATCCCAGCGTCACCCAGCCGCTCTCCGCGGAAGCCGACGCCGACAACGCGGCAACCCACGCCCCCAATCCGCGATCGGCCAGAAAGAAATCGGAACTCGTTTTCTTCGCAAAGCGAGCGCTGTAAACGCCGAACGCCATCACCCCAAGCGTGTAAATGGCGAAGCTGATCGCGACCCAGTTCATATTATCTTCTGCTTTGACAGTTGATCATTTTGTAATGGCATATGTCCGACTGATACCTGGTTGGGCGACAACGAAATATTTAGCGCGCATTTCAAAACCATCCGGCCGACAGAGTTGAGTTTGAAATGCGTTCTAAGTTGATTCGCCGTCCACGCTCTTGATGAGCATCTGAATTTCGGTCAGATATTTCTTTGGATTGCCGCGGAAGATCATGCCAGGGCCTTTGATGTAAGCCTCGCGGCAAGGGCATTCGATTTCGTATCCTTGTTCCTTCACATAGGTCAGGATCTTTTCGTAAGATCGGCTCAGGTCTTCATAGGGCCCTTGATGCAACAGAGTCACGCAGCGGCCACCCGGCAATTCGTGAACTGAGATGCCTTCTACGTCGATCGCCTTGCGAACCGGCATGCAAGTTTCGAAATCGGCATCGTCTGGCCTGTACTCCATGTCGTAACACAACAGCATCGGTTTGCCACAAATGTGCCGTCCGAACTTGCGACCGATCTGCGAGAACCCTTTGCCACACTCGCTGTATTTGCCCTTCATGCGAACACCGGCGACGAGCACCGGAGCGAGTGTCTTTTCTTCGATTTGAAATTCTGAATTTTGCATGGTCAACCTCGCTTCTCTTTCGTCGTGAATGATGCGATCCAGTGAATTTCGGACGTCGCGATATTGTTGGACCTTGGCGTCCATCGCGTCGCGTTTCTGTTGCAGGATTTGAAGAATGTCCGCGTCATCGGCGAACGTGGCCAGGATTTCGGATATCTCGTCGAGTGAAAAATCGAAGCCGCGAAGCTGTGAAATGACACGTGCGGTTTCGATCTTTCGTTCGTCGTAGTAGCGATACCCGGATTGTTCGTCGACACAGGTAGGCGTCAAAATACCCTGCTCGTGATAGAAGCGGAGCGTCTTGACGGTCAGGCCGGTGACTTTCGAAAACTCGCCGATGGTGAACATGTATACCTCATGGGAATCAACGTCTACCGTTAGCTTACGGGCTCCAGTAAGGGGAGAGTCAAGCGGCAGATCATTTTTTTTCGAACAACGGCAATTCCGATCATCTTTGATATAATCGCACACTAACGCGACGCGCCAGCGAGCGTCCCTAACTCATCTCTCGCTTGCGCGTCGGATAAATGTGTGCCGGACATTCATAATTCCATCCTCTCAAGGTGATCAAATGTCGCTAGCTATTCTTACCCTCGTGGTGGCTGTCTCCCAGGCAGCCAGTGACACGTCGGTGCAATTTGAACCGCCCGTACGATTAACCGCGGCCGGAAAAGTGATTGACACCGACGTCGGCCACGCCGCTCCGTTCGTTGGTGACTTTGACGGCGACGGAGTCAAGGATCTGCTAGTCGGCCAGTTTGGCGAAGGTCTGCTTTGGATCTATCGCAACGAGGGAACGAACGACCAGCCAAAACTGGCGGCCGGTGTGAAATTCAAGGACGGCAAAGACGACGGCCGTGTGCCAACTGGCTGATGTGTTGGCTTCGGTCCCCAGTTGGTGGACTTAAACGGCGACGGCCATCAAGACATGCTGTCCGGCTCTTGGCCCGGCGAATTGTTTTGGTTCCGCGGCAGTGCTGACGGCAAGTTCTCCGCACCAGAGATGATCAAGGACAAAGACGGCAACTACATCAACATCGGCGGCGGAATCTCTGAACAGCCGGACGGCAGCATCATGATTACCGGTCACGGCGAGTTTGAAGAATCCGACGATGGCTGGATCGTCAAGTATCACGGCAAGACGATGAAGAGCACGGCCGAAAAGCCAATCTCCATCACGGGCACTGCCTCGGCCACACACGCGGTCGATTGGGATGACGACGGCGATCTCGACTTGCTGGTCGGCAACATCCGCGGCGGCGTCTACCTGATTCCCAATGACGGTTCTGCCAAATCGTTTTTGTTTGGCAAAGAAAAACAACTCGTTGCGGGCGGCGAACCGCTCTCGGTGGATGGCGATGCGGGTCCGTTTGCGGCGGACTGGGACAACGATGGCGACTTTGATTTGCTGGTCGGATCGGACGACGGCGGCGTGTCTTTGTTCGTGAACAACGGCTCGCGCAAGGCACCCGAATTGTCGAAGGCGGTCAAGATCGTACCCAATGGCGAAGTCAAATATGGTCGCGACGCACCTGCGGAACCTTGTCGCGGCATTCGATCGAAAGTGTGCGTTGTCGATTGGAATGGCGATGGTTTGCTGGACTTGTTGGTCGGCGACTACGCGAGTCAAAAACCCGCCCTGCCGGAGCCCACACCGGAAGAGCGGGAGTTGCACAAGAAGCTTCGCAAAGAGCTAGACGCGCTGAGCCTAAAGTCAGGTCCGCTGTTCTCAAAACTCTTCGGCTCCAAACGTGTGAAAGATCCAGAGGAACACAAAAAACTCAGCAAGCAACTCAACGAGATCAGCAAGAAGCGGCAGAAACTACAAGAGCAACTGCCGCCGGAATATGAGAGCCACGGCTGGGTCTGGCTGTTCCAACAAAAGCGGACTGTTGCCAAAGTTAACGGGCGTACGTCTGGCAACTTGGCCCCGAGACTTGATCCGGCAAAGACACATGCTGTGATCGTGGGCGTGCTTCATTGGCAAAAAAAAGGTCTGACAACTTACCCAACAGATAACCGCAAAGACCGCGAGTTGTACAAGACGCTTGCAGGGATGGGCGTGCCCAAAGAGAACATGGTTCTCTTGCTGGATGAAGAGGGGGATCTTGCCAACATCCGTAAGGCAATCCGACAGGTTGCAGGCGGTGCGAGAGAAGGCGACACGTTTATCTTCTACTACGCCGGGCATGGTTCGCCGACATCGCGTGGCATTTGTTTCATGAATTATGATGTGGGCGAGAAAGATTCGTTCGCTGTCTCGGAGCTGGCCGACATCCTCAAGCAGGATTTCAAAGGCGAACGTGTGTTGATGTTCGCCGACTGTTGTTTTTCCGGTGGTCTTGGTCACGCCGCAAAACAGCTCTCAGAAAACGGTTTCAAAGCAGCCAGCATTACTTCGGCCGCGGCGACCAATACGTCGACGAACAACTGGACGTTTACGCACATCCTGGTCGACATCCTGCGCGGCAGTCGTGCAGCGGATCGAAATGGCGATAAAGTCATCACGATCACGGAAGCTACCCAGGAAGTCGGCGATGCGATGAAGTTTCGCGAGTATCAACAACACGGCCAATCACGATTCAACATCGCGGAAGATTTTCGCTTGTGTGTTGCAAATGGTTCTCAATCGAAAGCAAACATTCCAAAGCCATACGAATTGTTTGAATACGTCCAAGTCAAAGAGAACGGCGGATGGAAGCCCGCGCGGATTGTTGGCCTGAAGAACGACAAGTTTGTTGGCGAGATTCAGCAGTATAGTACACGACGACTTGTTTCGGTGAGCAAGAGTGACGTGCGAAAGTTTCCCGAGGTGACACTCGGTCGTCGAATTCCGGTGGTTCATGAGAAACCCGAAAAACCACTCAGCGACAAAGAGGCTCTCGCCAAGGCACAAGTCGATGGCAAGTACTCAGAACTGTTGAAGAAGATCAAAGTCGAACACGACTATCGAAGCTATTCGGCGTTCAACGACTACGGGGCCTATCCGGCGACGAGCTATGCAGGTCACAACAATTTGCCCACAGGCTACTGGGTGTACGTCTATCCAAACTGGTACATCTGGGAAAAGGAAGCGAAGTAACTCGTAGCACAGCCAGCTTGGCTGTTTTGCGCATATAAAGAAACAGGCTGGCAGCCTGTGCTACTGGTGCTGAACTGACCTTGACTCAAGTACGAATGTACGCATAATTCGCGTACATTTGTCATTGAGCGAGGTTTGGATGACCGACCGACCGGCGTTGTCAAAAGGCGAAATGGAAGTCGCACGGGTTCTCTGGGGACTGGGCAAGGCGACGGTTCGCGAAGTCCACGAGGCATTTCCTGACGATCGTGACATCGATTTCACGACGGTGCAAACATATCTCCGCCGGCTGGAAGCCAAAGGCTATGCACGTGCCACGCTCGATGGTCGCACTCGGATTTACGCACCCAAGGTAAAACCTCGCACGGTGATTCGCGAAACGATCAACGATCTCGTCGAACGATTGTTTGGCGGCGAAGCACTGCCGCTGATGCGCCATCTGATCGAGGACCGTGGCATCAGCGTAGATGACATCGCTGAACTGCGATCGCTGCTAGACCAACTTGAGGAGCAGGAATGATGGATAACGAGTTTCTGCAGCTCGCTTGGGCGCAACTCTGGCAAGTGACGTTGGTCGCTGTGATCGTTGCGTCGATCGTGCGATTGGCCGCGCGAAAGCATGCGCATTTGGCGCATGTCTTGTGGCTGGTGGTGTTGTTGAAGTGCTTGACACCACCGCTGCTGACAAGTCCCAGCGGTGTGTTTTGCTGGGTTCACTTCGAAGCATCCGAGCACGAGCCATCCGCCGAGCCGATCGACGCGCCCGCGCAAGCTGATACGGAGTTGAAACCCGTGATTGTTGAACTTGGAGAGCCACTTGCGACGTTCTCGTCGCCGGAGACGCGAGATCACAATCCTGTCGCCTTGCCCCATCCGTTGCCCCACGTCAATGCCATGGTGTCGACGGAAAGTGGCGTCGAGAAATCGCAACATCCCGCGGTTGATCAGTTTTCCACTAAAGTTGAGAAAAACCCGACTCTGCCCAAGGCCCGACTGCTGGGCCTGCTTTGGTGTTGGCTCGCCGGCACGGCTGCAATGGTTGGCTTGGCGACGATTCGTTGGATTTACTGTCTGCGGTCGATCAACCGTGCGGGTTGGTCGCGCGATGAAGTTCTCGAAGCGGTTGTCAAACGGCTCGCGAAAAAACTACGGTTACGGCGCAAGGTTCGTTTGGTCATCACACACGGTCGGACTGGTCCCGCGTTGCTTGGAATCTTTCGACCAACGTTGCTCTTGCCGAAGATGATCGTTGACGGCAAGTCGCCGGAAGAGCTTGAACCGATTCTCGCGCACGAGTTAATTCACTTGCGGCGTGGGGATTTGTGGGTGGGTCTGCTGCAGGTGTTGGCTCAGGCATTGTGGTGGTTCCATCCACTGGTGTGGCTGGTCAATCGAATGCTGACGCGCGAGGCCGAGCGGTGTTGCGACGAGGAAGTGGTCGCCGAACTGGGCTGCGATCCGGCTCGCTATGCGCGCTGCTTGATCGATGTTTTGGAATTAAAGCAAACGTTGAAACCTGTTCCCGTCTTCCCTGGCGTGCGGCCGGTGGAAGTTACTTCGAAACGATTGGAGCGAATTATGAAACTCGGACAAGGAAGTCTGAAACGTACGCCGTGGTGGTGTTGGCTGGCGATGATTCTGATGGCATCGATGATGCTGCCTGGCGCGGCATTCGTCGCGTCGGCCAAGGACAAATCGAAAAAACGCGACCGTGCGGACAAGCGTCGAAACTCGGCCATTCAACCTTCGCCCAGCGGCGACAAGTCCAAGGTTTTCAGGCAGACCTACCGCGTTGCGGACCTGCTTAAGGAGATTCAATCCACACTGAAATTGGATGAAGAACATTCAAAAGTGTTTCTGATCGAGCATGTCAAAAGCGCCAGTGGCATTCAATGGCAGGACGCCGAGAGACTGGGAGTGGATTTCGATTTCGGCGATGATGGCAAGACGATCGAAGCGAACTACATCGTTTCAAAGGAAGGTCGCAAATCGATTCTCTATTGGTCGGGCAATAAACTCGTCGCGATCCAGGGCAAGGCAGACCACGCTCGCCTCAATCGCGCGCTGGACGAAATCCGCCAAAACGGCCTGGAGCAGATCTTGATCGAAATGCACACCATCATCGCGCCGCCCGAATTGATCAACTCGCTTAGTTCGAACTGGGTCATTCCGCAAACGGTCATTTCGCCAGAGGAAGACACTGGTCCCCCTCGGGCAAATCCTTTGGACCGCCCACTGCCGGACAAGAACGCCAAGCAAAGCAGCACAGCACGAATGTCCGTAGAGAAGAACTTGCCGGTGATGCTCGAGGTGCTCGAAAACGATCGACGCATTGAGATTCTTGACAAACTCGGGCAACATGCCAAGGCGAACGTCCTGCAAGCACCGAAAGTCACTCTTTTCAATGGCCAATCGGCGGTTGTTGAAATCTCGACGCAGCGACCGTTTGTCGTCGGCATGCGAGACGGCGAGCCTCAGATTTGCGTCATTACCAGCGGATGGAAGATGCATCTGCGGCCGATGTTGCGCGGCAAGAATCTCGTGTGGTTGGATTACGAGATGACGCTGTCGAACATCCGCGGCGTCGAGCAAACCAAAATCAAGACCAACGGCGGCGATGAGACCGTTGCCCTGCAAGTGCCTGAAGTAGCCAAAACGCAAATTGATTCGTCCGTCGAGATGCCTTTGGGCAAAACGCTGTTGGTTGGCGGGTTGAAGACAGCCAAGGTCAAAGACGAAACACGATCGCTGTTGGTGCTGCTTCGCGCGACGAAAGTTGACGCGAAGGAGATCACCAAATCGACTCGCACGGGAAAGTTGATGTTTGAATCAGACGTCAGCCACAGCGCTGGCATAAAGGGCGATGTGAAGCTCGCCGCGAAAGAAGAACCTGCGGATCCGTTTGCATACGTGGATTTTTCGCGAGGTGTGTTGATACGTGTCGCATCTTCGAACGGCGGGATCTTTGGTGAACTTGCGAAGACCGATCCGAAGACGCGTTCTCGACTCCACTCACGGCTGAAACAGATCGGTGCTCACATCGACGTCCTCAAATCTGCAAACGTGCGAGAAACCAAAGACCGGTTTGAAATGCAAATGGATGATTGCCGAGCTTTGGTTTCAGATGAGAGCGATGGCGTCCGAGTTATGATCAAGGCTGACTCTGGAATTCTCAGAATCGGCAAGAAGGGCAACGATGACATCAATTTCGAGTTACTTGGTAATGCGATGTTGAGTGTTTCGGAAGAACTCGAAATGCGGGCCGATCGAATCGTAGCAAACGATAATGAAACCATCACGCTGGTTGGACATGCACGGGTGATCAGTCGCGAGGAAGGCTTCGAGTTGACGGCCGACAAGATCACTTGCGATGACGATACGATACTCGAAGGCAACGCACGACTGAAACGCAAACTGCCAGATGGACGCGTCGACGAGGTTGTTGCCAAACGGATTGTGTGGAATTCCGAAAGTGGCCAGGTTCAAGTCGACGGAGTGAAGGTGATCGACTACTCAGTAAAACCGGCCGCGGCAGTTCGCGATATTGATGCTCGCGACACTTCGATTCGGTCAATTATCGAACGACTCAACGCATTAATTGACGAAAGTCGATTTGCGGAAGCAGAAGTCGTCGTTCGTCAGGCAAAGGAAAGATATCCCGGCCATCCTGAAGTGGAAAAAATGCATTCAAAGTTTTGGCGCACCTACAAACAGAGCTTGCGCCCTTGGCGTTCGAAAGATGACGTCCATTATTTTGAGCCTGGTCCAGAATTCAAACTCATTCGAGAGCCGGAAGCTCCCAAGAAGTACGCGATCACTCATGGGTTAATGGACGGCAAAGATTGTGAGTCAGTGCCAACCGATGCCGAAGTCATGCAAGTGCTAAAGAAAAAGCGCCCCATCGAAGGTGGACCGCCGGAACTTCACGAAACGAAATTGAAAGATGTCCGCATCGTCAAGGAAAAGATCGCGGACTATTTGGACCCGCCGCGAGTCTTTCCACTTGTCGGTCCTGCACAACTACATCACACGCACTTCAAATGCACGATCTATTTTACGAATCATGTGAAAGTCGGTTGGCCAAACAAGCACGAGAGAAGCGAGGATATCGTGGAAGTCGTGTATGTTGACGTCCATCACTTCCATCGCGTGGGCGGATTGTCGCCGAAAGCGGACAAAGACGAGGAAGCGATCAGCTTTGATGACGAAGTAGCTTGGGACCAAATGTCACGAGTTGATTTGGATGGTGCATCGCTGGAACGCATCAAGCGTCAATTGAGCACTCCGATCGCGTTGAATCACGACAAAATCCCATTCAAGGAAGTAATCGAACGTTTGAGTAAGGCGGCCGGCGTCAACATGTTGCTGGACGCGCGCGGGTTGGCCGCCGAAGGGATTACGACCGACGAGCCAATCACTATAAACCTGGCCAAGCCAATTCGTATCGCGAGTGCGTTAAAGTTGATTCTCGAACCACTTCGATTGAAGTATGAGATCCGAAATGAAGTCGTAAAAATCACCAGCAATTCGGCGGCCGACGAGCACATCTACGCCAAGACCTACTACGTGGCAGATCTTGTCGTTCCAGTTCCCAAGACGGTGCATCTGGACGAGCCGAAAGATCGCTCAATCGACAACACTGGGCCTCAGTTCGATACGCTGATCGACTTGATTCACGCGACCATTTCTCCGCAAACGTGGGACGAAGTCGGCGGGCCCGGCTCAATTGCCGCGTTTGAAACCAACCTCAGTCTGGTTGTTTCCCAGTCGCGAACAGTTCACGAGGAAATCGAGGACTTTCTGATTCAACTGCGTCGCTTGCAGGACGTTCAGGTGACTTGCGAACTGCGCTTGTTTCGTATGTCGCAAAAGACGTTCAACGACTTGTGGGATAAACCTTGGGACGAGACATCCCCCGTTTTGAACGACACCGAGACGTTCTTCTTGCTGCAGGCTTTCAAGGGCAACAAGAATGTGGCGTCTCTGGGATCGCCCAAAGTGACGCTGTTCAATGGACAACAGTTGGATTCGCCGCTTGAATTCCGTCGAAGCAACGAGGCCGATGCAAAACGAATGCATCTGACGCCAGTCGTATCTGCCGATCGGCGGAGTGTCCGTATCCAGTGTGCCACAAAAATGGATGCGAATGATCAACTCACCGATGCGATAACGAAGTCCGTCTTGGACGGTCAAACGCTGCTAGTCGACGTGAGCAAACAATTGGGCGAAAAAGATCAGCACACGTTTGTCCTCATCACCCCTCGCATCATCGTGGAAGAAGAGGAAGAGGCACTTTCAGAGGATCCACTGGAAAAATGATTGAATGCCTGCGACGCGAGGAAGATCAACATTGATTCCGGACACATGAAACTGCCTTTGGTTAGCAAACGTCGTTGCCCAGTGAGCGAAGTAAATCGTAACTGAAAATCCCCGTGTCGTGTCCGTCGCTGAATTCGATTGTGTACGCGTACGTGCCGACTGGTGTCATTCCGTTGATTCGCATCGGTTGGGCCTCGGCGGCGGACAAAACAGGCAGCGTATCGGAAGGTGGCGGTGGGGCATTGAGTTTCTCGCGACAAGAGGCACACGGACACGCGCCGCGCAACTCCTCGATCGAATAACGACGCCGTGAACCATCGCTCCACGCGATTTCGATGTGGTCATCGTCGATGCGCTGAATGTCGGCCGGTTGGATGTTCAATTCTCTAATTCTGCTAGTAAACGGTCCACTTCACTGGCCGTGTTATAGTGCGCCAAACCGATGCGGACCATGCCTTCTGGCTCGAGCCCCAGTGTCTCGGTCAATTGCAACGCATAGTAATTTCCGTTCCAAACGAAGATTCCCGCCTCGCCAAGCCGCTCGGCTAACTCGGTGGCGGTTTCCTTGTCGCTGGTGATGGCGACGGTCGGCAGTCGTTCGTCACAGCGATCGGTGGCGGTGATGCCCCGGACTCGCATATGTGGCAGCTTGGCGAGACCATCCAACAGTCGCGCGACCAGCCGTTGTTCGTAATCCACGATTGCAGCATAGGCGGCTTGGAGTGCGGCACGTCGGTCGAGCGAATCATCGGCAGCGACCGCGCGTCCCAAGTCTGCGAGATAATCCACCGCAGCCAGCGCACCCGCGATGCCCTCGTGATTTTGTGTTCCGGTCATCCATTTGCCGGGCAACGAGTTTGGTGCGGGACGAACCTTGTAAGCGTCGAGCCCTTCCATCAACTCGCGACGCCCCCACAGGACGCCAACATGAGGACCGAAAAACTTGTACACCGAACAGGCCAGAAAATCGCAACCGAGTGCCCCAACGTCAATCAGAGCATGCGGCGCGTAGTGGACTGCATCGAGGAAAACCCGCGCTCCAACCTCATGCGCCCATGTCGAAATCTCTCGCACCGGATTCAGCGTCCCAACGGAATTCGACGCGCAGCCCACCGCAACGAGTTTGGTGCGATCGCACAGCTTCGTTTTCAAGTCGTCCAGATCCAGGGTGCAATCGTCTTTGCGAAACTCGACGTATTGAACCTTCGCACCGGCGTCTTGAGCCGCCAGCACCCACGGTGAAACGTTCGCCTCGTGATCCAGTCGAGTGACGATCACTTCGTCGCCGGCTTGCCAAGTTCGTGCCAGCGATCGCGACAAGGCAAACGTGAGCGTCGTCATGTTTGCCCCGAATACCACGGTCGCTGGATCATCCGTGCCCACAAAATCGGCCACCGCCTCGTGGGCCTGATCGAGAATCATGTCGCTCTCGCGGCTGGTCGCAAACAGGCCCTCATGATTGGCGTTCGTCTGGGCAAGGTAGTTGCTAACCGCGTCAATCACACGCTGCGGGACTTGCGTGCCACCAGGCCCGTCGAAGTAAATCCCGGGCACGCCGTTCACTTTACGCGACAGGGCCGGAAATTGGCGACGGCATGAATCGATGTGTTCCGGAGTTAGTTTTCCACTCATAGCGGTCGATGCAAACGAATTGCAACAGAAGCAAACGGAGGCAACAGAGACGGAATCCTCTTCATTTGCTCCGTTCCCTTCTGTTCAAAAATGCGAGCGAGACAGAAATGTGATAACCGAATGTCTTTTTGTTATGATGGTCCGAGAAGAGTTCCACAAGTACGTCGCGAAGAATTACGCCATGAAAAGAACTGTACTTATTTGTCTACTGTTGCTCGCAGCCAATGGCGTGGCCGACGAAACAAGGAACAAAAGTGAAATCATTCCACAAAGTGGATTCCCGTCGCACGTTCATGTGTTCGAAGATTACGAGACCGAGATCGAAAAACGCTGGTGGTTGCGTGGCAAGCCGGTGACGGACGGTATCCCCGATTCCCTCTCCAAGTCGGTCGCCAACACTCGTTTTTGCCGCTCATCCGACACGCATGATTTCGATCGCAAGATGGGCGATCAATCGAAACGTTACAACGCCGTCATCTTTAACCCGGTTCCCGGTCCGCCGATGGGCAGCAACACGCGATTGAGTTTTCGCTATCGACTGACGGGGACGGACGTGCTGCGCGTCCAGATCTACTCGCTGTCGAAGAACTATCACCGCCATCTCGTTTTGACCGGCCTTGAGCAAAAGGTGTGGAAGTCCGCAACCGTTGACATGACCAAGGCCCGACGGCCTGACGGCAGTGGCGGAGCGCTGTCGAAAGATGAACGCATCGATGACATTCAGTTCTATGTCAACCGCGAAGCAAGCGCCGAGATCGACGACATTATCTTGTACGACGAGGAAAGCAGTAATGAACATCGCCCGTTTCCACGGCGCATCATTTGGACCGGCTGGTTCGACACCGGGAAGCAGGGCAAAGAATGGCCCGGCGATTTTGAAATTGTGTTACACAAGCCGCCTCGTAGTTGGGACGCGGCCCGCGGAGTTGTTCATCCCAAAACGGGCAAGACGTGGTTGCGAATCCAGATGCGAGGCATGCGAACGATGAGCGAAAAAACGCAACTCGCGTTGAAGTACCATCCCACCGACTCAGGCAGCTTGCAGATTCGTTTGGTCAATAGTGTGTCTGGCAAGTCGACTGACAAGACTGTTGTTGATCTTCTCTCGGGTGCCTGGGTGTCCGCGACGGTTGAATTCGGCTACGCCGATGTCGCCGGCAAAGATCGATTGGCGGACGAAATCTGGATCATTGCCGATGCTGGATCCGAACTACTCGTTGACGATTTGCTGCTTTATGAGCCCGGAGAATAAAGCGGTCGAAAACTGCTGTTTCGCTGGTCAGAAGTTTGAAAAAGCTGAGTTTTTGTCGTGCAAAACGTCGGCTGATATGGTTAAATAAACAAACTTTGATGCAAAGCGACGGACGGTATCGCGTTGGATCGGCCACACCTGATTTTGCACACCCACAACAGCCGATTGCCTTGGCCGCCGTCTTTCCCACTCAACGTAAATCATCCAAATCCATTCAAGCGAGGTTTTGGCAATGGACCAAAAGTTTGAGGGAACTCCCAAAGCGGAAATTACACTCAAAGGCCACAAGCTCACGCGCGGCGACGTGACGCACGACTGGGGCTTGCGGCTGCAATGGCAAATCAAACGCGACGGCGAGGTCGTCGCAACGCCGCCCGCTCGCGCCGACATGACGTACGAACACAAAGACAAGACGCCTGGTAAATACGAAGTTGTCCTGCAGATGTGGAAGTACATCAACTACAAAAAGAACAAGGAAGGCGAGTTCACCGAAAGCAAGTTCATCGACATCTCCAACTCCGTCACGTACACCATCTAGCAACCCGACGCGTAAGCGAGGGACCGAGTTAAGCACCAAATCACAAATGACAAATAACAAACAAATCTCAAATCACAAGGTCCAAAACTCAAATTGGTTTTTTTGAATTTGACTTTTAAAGCTTGTTTGTAATTTGTGATTTGTTTTTTGGAATCTACGGATGTTACACATCGGCAACGAACGAGTTCCACTTTGCAGCGGCGCGAATCGTCGCAGCTTCCTGCAAGTCGGCGCGGCCGCCATGGCTGGACTCTCGCTGCCCAACTTGATGTCAATGCAGGCCAGCGGGGCGATTGATCAGTCGAACGCCAAAATCAAAAACTGCATCACGATCTTCCTCGTCGGTTCGCCCGGTCACGTCGATACGTTCGACATGAAACCCGATGCTCCGGATGACATCCGCGGCAAGTTCAAACCGATTGACACCAATGCCCCCGGCATTCAGATCTGTGAACATTTTCCGCTGATGGCGCGGATGATGGACCGCGTCGCTTTGATCCGCAGCCTGCATCACAAGACCGGCGCGTCGCACGAAAACGGCCAGCGCTGGATGATGAGCGGCCACGACTTCAACGCCGCCAACCCGCAGCCGTATATGGGCTCGGTCATTTCGCGCGTCTTCGGTTCCAAAGGCAACCTGCCGGCGTCGATCATTCTGCCCGACAAGATCGGCAACACCGGCACGGCGACTCCGCACGGCCAAAAAGCTGGCTATCTCGGCAGCGCTCACGAACCGTTTTTCCTGGGCGGAGATCCGGCGGCGACTGATTTCAAGGTCAAAAACCTCACGCCGCCTGCTGGCCAAACCGAGTTCCGCATCAACGCCCGTCAGAACTTGCTCGCACAGATCGACAACCTCCAACGTCGCACCGAAACAAAGACTACCAAGCAATTCGACACCGCGTACGAACGAGCCTTCTCGTTGCTCACGTCGCCCGAAACGAAGAAATCATTTGACTTGAACGAAGAACCCGGCAAGTTGCGAGATCGGTACGGCCGCAACACGCTTGGCCAAAGTTGCTTGATGGCTCGCCGCTTGATCGAACGTGGATCGCGCTTCGTCACCGTCAACCATTTCGACACGGTGTTCAACATCACGTGCTGGGACATGCACGCCGACGGCGGCGGACTTAATAACACCTACCTTGATTACGAACGCCACCTTTGTCCACAACTCGACCAGGCGTTTACTGCGTTGCTGGAAGACCTGGAACAAAGTGGCCTGCTCGAAGAGACGGTCATCGCCGTCCTCAGCGAATTCGGCCGCACACCCAAGCTCAACCCCAAAGGCGGACGCGACCACTATCCATCAGCCTGGACCAACTTCTTCGCCGGCGGACCCATCAAAGGCGGACAAGTGATCGGCTCGACGGACAAAATCGGAGCCGCTCCGCACGACCGACCAATCCTGCCACCGCAAATCGTCGCGTCGATTTACACAGCGATGGGAATCGACCTGGAAACCACCATGATGCCCGGTCCCGGCAGCCGCCCCACGCGCTTCATCGAAGCAGAACCAATACACGAACTTTTTTGATGACATCAAATGTAGCCGAAGTCGCCAAGACTTCGGACATACTTAGAGCCCCGAAGTCTTGGCGACTTCGGCTACGAATAAAACGAAAAACTGGCCCAGGGAGTTGAGCCATGTTGCATATCGGAAATGAAAAAGTCCCCACCTGCGACGGCGTCTCGCGGCGAGGTTTCTTGCAAGCCGGTGCCGCCGGCATGGCGGGCCTGGCACTGCCAACGCTGTTGAATCTCGAAGCGGCCGGTGCGGTCGATTACGACAAACAGAAAATCAAAAACTGTATTACGCTGTTTCTCGTTGGCTCGCCGGGACACGTCGACACGTTCGACATGAAGCCCGATGCTCCGGACGACATTCGCGGCAAGTTCCGTCCGATTCAAACCAACCTCGAAGGTGTGCACATCTGCGAACATTTCCCGCTGCTCGCGCGGAAGATGGACAAGATCGCGATGATTCGCAGCATGCACCACAACACGGGCACGGCCCACTCGAACGGCTCGCGGTGGCAAATGACCGGCCGCGATGCGATCGGCCCGAATCAACAGCCGCACGTTGGCTCAGTCGTCGCTCGTGTGTTCGGACCCAAAGGCAACTTGCCGCCGTCGATCATCTTGCCCGGCAAGATCGGAAACACCGGCGGCCCGTCGATCAACGGCCAGGAAGCACGGTATCTGGGCAGCGCGTACGAACCGTTTTTCTTGAGTGGCGACCCGGCTCGTAGCGATTTTAAAGTGGCCGACCTCGTCCCGGCGCAAGGCCAGGACGAATTCCGCATCAATGCGAGGCGGAATCTGCTCCAACAAATTGACAACGTCCAGCGTCGCGCGGAGACGAGCACGACGCTTCAGCGCGACTCGGCCTACACACGTGCGTTCAACTTGCTCACGTCGCCCGAGGCAAAGGCGTCGTTTGAACTGGATAGAGAAGCGGACAAACTTCGTGACCGGTACGGTCGCAACACGCTCGGCCAAAGCGCACTGATGGCACGCCGCCTGATCGAACGCGGCTCGCGCTATGTGACGGTGAACCACTTCGACACGGTGTTCAACATTTGCTGCTGGGACATGCACGCCAACGGCAGCAGTCTGAACAACACCTACCTCGACTACGAACGACTGCTCTGCCCGCAACTCGACCAGGCGTTCACGGCGTTGATCGAAGACCTCGAAGATCGCGGCATGCTCGAAGACACCGTGGTCGCGGTGCTCACTGAATTCGGCCGCACACCGAAGTTGAATGCCCGTGGCGGACGCGACCACTACCCACCTGCCTGGACCAACTTTGTCTGTGGCGGCAACATCAAGGGCGGTCAAGTGATCGGCTCGACCGACAGAATTGGTGCCGCACCGCACGATCGCCCCATCAAACCTGACCAGTTGATCGCATCCATTTATCAAGGCATGGGGATCGACCTGGAAACCACCATGATGCCTGGCCCGGGCAGCCGCCCCATCCGGCTGATCGAAGCCGAGCCCATCCACGAATTGTTTTAGCCCCGCATTCCTTTGGCAGAATGATGGAAGGCAGAATGACTATCGACGCCGCACTGTTCATTCTGCCTTACATTGTTCTCCCAAATCAAAAGTTCTGCCAAATCAAAAAATGAATCAAGCGAATTCTGTTGATCGAAACCCGATGCGTAAACGAAGGGCTCCTGGCTTAAACAAAGCAGTTCCTCGCATACGCGTCGGATTATTTTTGTGTTTGATTACACTCTGCACATCGACAATCCGTGCCGCACCCAACATCACGACCATGTCCGTCCGTGGCCTGCAAATCGGCGCGACAACCAAGATCACGATCCAAGGCAGCGACCTGATCCCCGCGCCGGAACTTGTCACATCAATCCCGATCGCCAAACAAGTCGTCCTCGAAAAGCCAGCCATCAACCGAATCGAAATGGAAGTCACGCTAGCCGAGGACGTGACACCCGGAGTCTACAACCTGCGCATCGCCAACAAAAGGGGCATCTCGCCCGCCGTGATCGTCGCGGCCGATCGCCTGCCACAAGTCACGTTTGGCGCAAAGATCGAATCACTCCCGGCCGCCATCCACGGAACGGTCGCTGGCTCAAACATCGCCAAGACAGTTTTCACTGGAACGAAGGACCAGCAAATCACCATCGACGTCGAAGCTGCGCGAATTGGCGGCAAACTTCGTCCGGTCCTTCATCTCTACGACGCGCGACGTCGACAAATCGCGTGGTCACTTCCCAACCCATCGCTCGCCGGCGACACGCGACTCACAACAGCTCTGCCTGCCGACGGTGACTACACGATCGAGTTGCACGACCTGCAATACGCCGCGCCGGCCCCAAATTATTTCCGTATCAAGGTCGGCACGTTCCAATACGCCGACATGGTCTTTCCGCCCGCCGTCGAACGCGGCAAGACCGCAAGGATCGGTTTCGTAGGCAACATCCCTGCCGATCAACAAATCGATTTAGACTTCCAAAGTCTCGAAGACTTCGGTAGTCTGGCTCCCGCGCCCTGGCCCAACTTGGCGACCGTATCCGGCATCCGCCCGAAACTGCTCATCAGCAATTTCCCTGAACTCGTCGAAACGCCGCCCATCGAAGGCATCCAGCAACTTCCAAGCATTCCCGTCGCCGTCAGCGGCCGGCTCGATGCACCGGGCCAAATCGACAAGTACTCAATCGCGGTCACCGAAGGCGCGAAACTCCGGTTCGAAGTCTTTGCCGATCGTATCGGTTCGCCCATCGACTCGCTGCTCGAAATCAAAAACGACAAAGGCGGCCGGCTCGGGCTCAACGACGACACGGCGGGCACGACCGATTCGCTTCTCGATTACACGGTCGCCAAAGGTGTCAGCGTCATTCACGTCGAAATCAAAGACCAGGTCGATCGCGCAACGGCCGAGTCAATCTACCGCCTCGCCATCACGCCGCTCGACGATGCGGCGAAGAGGCCAGGATTCATACTCGCCGTCACCAATGACACGCACAATGTCCCCAGAGGCTCGACGCGTGTCCTGCAAGTCACCGCCAGGCGACAAAACTACAACGGCCCGATCAAGATCCACGTTGATGGTCTTCCACCTGGAATCGCCGCCGCCGCACCGGACATCGTGCCGAACAGCAACGCAACACTGCTCACGATCACCGGAGTTGGCGAAACGGGCGCGAACATCCTGACCAAGATCCGCGGCACCAGTGTCGACCTCGACCCGCCCATCTCGGCCATCGCCGCGTTCGACAAGCATCCGCTCGGCAAGACTCAGCCGTGGATGCAAAACGATGTCGCCCTCGCCATCGCGCCGGCGAACAACCAACCGTTTCAAGTCGATTGGTCGAAATCCGAAGCCGAAACACTGCTCGCATTGGGAACCACTTTTAAGGCACCCGTCAAATTCACTCGACCACCCGGAGCCATCGGCCCCGTTCGCTTGTCCGTCATCGTCAGCGAACCGGTTCCTGTCGTGAACAACCGGGCGGACGTTAACCGTGCCGTACGAGCCGAACGCGCGACCGTCGACATCGCGATCGACGCCAAAGCCAAGGCCGCGTTCGATGCGCTCACCGCTGCCGACAAGGCGCTCGCCGACACCAAAACGAAAGCGAAAGCCAAGTCCGACGCCCAAGCGAAACTCGTCGCTGCCGCCGAAGCTGAATTGAAAGCCGCAATGGCCGGTCAACCTGCCGACTCGAAGGTGGTTGAAGCCGCCCAAGCCAAACTAGACGCCGCTCGCCAGGCGGCCGCCGACGCCAACGCTGCTGAGACCGCCGCCGTCAAAGTCGCCGAAACCAAGCAGGCCGAGGCAAAGAAGAACTTCGAAACCGCTGACGCCGCGATCAAGAACGACGCCGAGTTTAACGTCATCGTCCCGCCAAACTTCGATCCGAAGTCATGCGACTTGGCGATCAAAGCCGAACTTCGCAGCCTCGACAATCGAACCGTGCTGGCCGAAGTCTACACGCCCGTGCGACGCTTTGTGCCGCTGAATCCATTGGTGCTGAACCTAGCCGGCGAACCAATGCTCGAAACGAGACTCGATCCCAAAGCGGGTACCACGGTGAAACTTTCAGGTACGATCGAACGCAAAGCCGGCTTCAACGGAGATGTCACCGTCTCGATCGTCGGCCAACCGGGCGGCGTTGCGGTGCCGAAAGTTGTGCTGAAGCCAGACAAGAATGATTACGCACTCGAACTGAAGTTCCCGGCCAATTTTAAACCCGCCGAAGTCAAGTCGATCAAACTTTTCGCCACCGGTCCGCCCGACAAGACGAAGGCGAACATTGTTGTTCGAGCGGAAGTTCCCATCACCGTCCATGTGCTGGCCGCCAATCCCGCAGAATTAGGAAAGGAATGACAGGAAAATCCAATCAGTGAATCTTGCTGTCCTAAACATCCCTGTCTTCCCCAAAAGAAAGTCGTTCACAATGAAGTCTCTAACAAGCTTCTTTCTTACAACCATCATTTTGACATCGATCGCACGCGCGGAATTGCCAACAATTGTCGGTAATATTCACGTACAACCCAAGTCGATGAAGCTCGACCATCGACGCCATCCGCACTCAATCATCGTTTCGGGTCAGACCGCCGACGGACAAACGATCGATTTGACTTCGCAAGCGACGTTTCAGAGCAGCAACGAATCGGTTGCCAACGTGAACCTGCTCGGTTGGGTCGAAGGCGCGTCAAATGGCTCGTCCAAGATCACGGTCACGGCAGCCGGAAAAAACGCGGCGGTGGACGTGGTCGTCGCATTGCCCGAGGAACCTCTGACATACAGCTTTCGCCACGATGTGATGCCGGTGCTGTCCAAGGCCGGTTGCAACATGGGTGCCTGTCACGGTTATTCGCTCGGCAAAAACGGTTTCAGATTGTCGCTGCGCGGCTCCGATCCGACGAAGGATTACAAGTACCTTACCGACGAGTTTTTCGAACGCCGCGTCAATCGGCACAATCCGCCGGCGAGTCTGCTGATCACCAAACCGCTGGGCGATGTGCCTCACAAAGGCGGTGTCCGGTTCGAACACGGCAGTTTGTTGCACGAGTATTTGCTGGGTTGGGTCAACGACGGAGCCAAGTCCGATTTCGATGATCCCGCGAAGCTCGAGTCGATCGAGATCTTTCCCAAGAAGATTGTGCTCGCTCCCAACATGCAGCAGCAGATGCAACTGTTGGCGACCTATTCGGACGGCGGTGTTCGCGATGTCACGCGGTTGGGAATCTACACCGTCAACACGCAACGAGTTGCCACCGTGACCGACGAAGGACTCGTCAGCGCGACCGAACTTGGCGAGACGGCGGTGTCGGCACGTTTTGAACGCATCTTTGCGACGGCCAATTATATCGTGTTGCAACCGAACCCAAGTTTCGAACCGACTCCCGTTCCGCAGGAAAACTTGATCGACAAGTGTGTGATTCAGAAACTGAACGACTTGAATATCAAACCGTCCGAGTTGTGTGACGACGCGACGTTCTTGCGGCGAGTTTGTCTCGACCTGATCGGCATCCAGCCGACGCCTGTCGAAGTCCGCGCGTTTCTCGATGATCAAGACCCCAACAAACGGGTGAAGACGATCGACATGCTGTTTGACCGCCCAGAGTTTGTCGATCAGTGGTCACTGAAGTGGGGCGACCTGTTGCAGAACAGTCGGACGAGTCTGAGCGAGCCGGCTGTTTACGCGTTTCGCGAGTGGATTCGTGGCGCGGTGGCATCGAACATGCCACTCGACGAGTTTGTGCGAACGATCCTGACCGGGCGGGGCAGTGTTGCTGATGATCCAACCGCGGCGTATTTCGCCATCAGCAAAGACACCGATGACACGCTTCAGCGAGCAACACAAGTTTTCTGTGGTGTGCGGATGTTGTGCGCCAAATGCCATCCGCATCCGTTCGAAAACTGGACGCAAGGCGATTACTACGGACTTCACAGCTTCTTCAATCAAGTGGCGACGAAAGCCGACCCACGTTTGACAGGCGTCGCGAATGCCAAGTCGGTTTTGGTGAATCTGCCAACCGGTTATTCGCGAAATCCGCGCACAACTCAATTGCAACCACCGCGATACCTTGGCGGTGGCGAGCCAGAAATACTCGCCGGCGTTGATCGTCGCAAGATTTATGCTGAGTGGCTGACTTCGGCGGACAACCCATTTTTCGGGCTCAGCATGACCAACCGCATTTGGAGTTACTTCTTCCACCGCGGCATCATTGATCCGGTTGACGATTTGCGGACGACCAATCCGCCGATCAATCCTGAATTACTCGACGCGCTCACCAGAGAATTTGTTGACAAAAAGTTTGACGTCCGTCACCTGATGCGGACGATCGTGTTGTCGGACACGTATCAGCGCAGCAGCTTGGCCAATGAAACGAATGGTCACGACGATTTGAATTTCTCGCGGGCGATTCCTCGACGTATGTCGGCGGAGTCACTTTTGGACTCGCTCGTCCAGGCGACAAGTGTCCCCGAATCGTTCCGCGGTGCACCGGCTGGTTTTTCTGCGAAACAGTTGCCCGATGCGAATGTTCAAAGTGAGTTTTTGAACCTGTTCGGCAAACCGAAACGAATGGAAGCTTGCGAGTGCGAGCGCGACGATGGCTCGAACATGCTGCAGGCACTGCACTTCATCAACGGCAAATCGATCCTGAGCCGTGTGACCAACGCCAACGGGCGTGTTGCTCAGTTGCTTCGAGTGAAGGACATCACGAACGAGAAGATCATCATTGATCTTTATCTTTGGTCGCTAGCGCGGTTGCCAAATGGACAAGAGATCGACTTGGGAATGAAGTTCTTCGAATCGTACAAAGAAAAACGCAAGGAAGCGGCGGAAGATTTGATGTGGGCGTTGTTGAATAGCAAAGACTTTATGTTGGTTCATTAGGGTTGGACAATCGGGTTGTTGGCGGAATGATGGAACGCAAAATGATGTGGCTCTTGAAGTATCTTGCCTTTCATCATTCTGCCAAACCACAAGCGAGGTTGGTGATGAAGAATCTCAGAGTGATGATTGTCATTTTCGTCGTCCTTGCAGTTGGATTTGCAAAGGGCGATCAGGGCCTTTCGCCGCTTGACAAGTCGGTTGCGGAAAAAATCAGTTTTCGCGGCGACGTATGGCCGATCGTCAAACGACATTGCTGGGGATGCCACTCGGGCGCCGATCCGAAAGGCGGACTGAATATGGACACCGTCGCGGACATGTTAGAAGGCGGTGAATCGGGGCCATTGTTCGACGTTGGCAAACCGGACGAAAGTTTACTCGTCGAAACAATCATCGGCGACGAGCCCGACATGCCGCAGAAACAGCCGCCGCTATCGACGGCAAAAATCGATACGCTGCGAGGTTGGGTCTTGGCGGGTGCCAAAGACGATTCGATGGCGGCGGATAAACAGCTCATCATTCGAATTCCGCAAACGTACGACTTTGCACCCGCTGTCACCAGCGTCGCGATGAGTTCCGATGGAAAACTTGTTGCGGCCGCGTGTCGTAGCGAAGTGGTGTTGATCGACGCCGACGGTGAGGCAGCGCCGCGACGATTGGCGACCGAGTCGGGCTTGGTGACGCATGTTGAGTTTAGTTCCGATGGCAAGTTGCTTGCAGCAACAGGCGGTTCACCCGCGCGGTACGGCAAAGTGCAGTTTTTTGACCCCGTCGATGGCAAACTGATTTCGTCGCGCGACGTTGGACACGATACTTTGTTTCGCGGGAACTTTGCACCGGACAACCAAGCGATCGCGTTGGGTGGAGCGGATGGTGCTGTGCATGTTGTGCCTGTCGACCTGAAGACAGAAGTTCGGCACTTCGATCTACACAGCGACTGGGTATTCGACGTGGCTTACACACCCGACGGCAAGATGCTCGTGTCGGGCGGTCGCGATAAAGCTACGAAAGTCTGCTCAGTCGAAACTGGCAAACTATTGCGTTCGGTCGATTCGTCGGCGGAGTTAATCAGCAGCGTGGCGAGCGATGGCCAGTTCGCGATATCAGCGGGTCGCGCGCGGATACCGATCAGCTACGAATACAAGATCGCATTGAGCGGCATCGAAGTCAGCGGTGCGGGCAACGGCGCGCGTCCAATTAGCAAACGCGCTCAATATGCAAAGAACCTGGAAACGCAACCCGGTATTGTGCTAGATATCGCGACCAGCGGCGATCGCAAATCGATTGCGCTGGCTGGAGCCTACGGTGATGTGCGTGTCTACAACGTCGCGAACCGGCAACGCACGGCGCTGGTCTCCGGTGTCCCGCAGCCGATATACAGTGTGGCGCTTAACCAAGATGGCACGCAATTGACGCTTGGCAGCAAAAGTGGACACGTACAAATCTATCAGTTGCCGGATGGCAAGCTGCTAAAGTCCCTCGTGCCGGTTCCGGTCGCCGAATCGAAACAAGTCGCAAGTCAATGACGGATCTGACGCACCTGCGTTAATGGACGAACCTCGTCTTTTGTTGGGTTGGTTGTCAAGAATCGCTCCGCGGTGGCGAAGAATCCCGTGTCTTTCCTGTAAATAGGTGTACTTTCCACCTCATGCCCCACCGTCAGGTGACCTAGTTTCGCACGGTAACTTAGCTAGAATTACCTCAGATCTTGAAAGCAAATGACAAGTTTTCCGTCAAGAGTGAATCGTCATGGCATCTGAACCTGCGGCGTCCGAATCGCCCGATACGATTGAAGTGGATTTGAAAAACCGCCATCTGGCGGCGGTGTTGGCTTGGCTCTGGCCTGGCGCAGGACACATGTATCAAGGACGCTACGGCAAAGGCACGGTGTTCATGATTTGCATTTTGGTTACGTTCTTTTTCGGTCTCGTGCTGGGCAACGGCCATGTTGTTTACGCTTCGCTCAACGGACCAAATCCGGGCGAGCGTGGTTTGAAATATGCTCGGTGGCAATACGTGCCTCAGTTTTTTGTCGGCGCACCAGCTCTACCGGCGCTGTTGCAATGGCAACGCGTCGACAATGGCGACGAGCCACTATGGAACGGGCTGATGGCTCCGCCCGCCGATTTTGGCCCGCAGGATGATTTGTCCGAATGGCATTTTGAATTGGGCAACGCGTTTGAGTTGGGGACATTGTATACGGTCATTGCGGGACTGTTAAATGTGCTGGCGATCTACGATGCCTACGCGGGCCCGTTTGTCGCGGTCAACGAGACGGAAGAGACGTCGTCGAAAAAGAAAAAACGCAAGGGTGAAGGTGACGAGTCAGAAGACGACACACCGGCCGAGAAGCCCGAGGAGTGAACGGCATGAACTCAGTCTTAATCGCCGCGGGTGTAAACCAATTGTGGTACTTAATGCCGTTGCTGGTCGCGATTTGTCTCGTCTACGGCGCGACGCGGCATGAACTGCCGGGGCCGATCATGATTCACGCGGTGAAATTCGGCACGTGGATTGTTGGATTTATGGCGGTTTTGTTTGTACTATTGTGTTTGATGGCTTGGAATTTGTAGTGGCATTGTCCTACTAGTCTTAGTGATCTTGTTTTTCTCGCGCACTTTTCTCAGAAAATAAACCCACGGATGGCGTGGAAATCCCACGGATCGATACCCAGAGCATCCGTGGGATTGCCACGCCATTTGTGGGAATGAACGACATGATGCATGTTGTTTGGTTGACGGCTGAGTGAAGCGAGAGTTACTCAATCGATAGAATCGGAATTCTTGTAAACATCGGCGGGGGCGCTGGCATCGGTAGAGTTCATAAGTTATACGATTGTAAGCTAGAGCACTTTTCTTTCCTACGAGGCGCTGATGGTCCGGTTACAACGATTAGTATTTTGTGGAGTCGCATGGCAGCTTGCCGCGTGTTGGATTGTGTCGGCGGGCGATTCGCTGAAGCAATTGGAAGCGATCCTTCCAACCGCGCCGCGTGACTTTTCTGTCGAGCGAACGTTGGAAGTTCGTCGGCTGTGCGAAGCGGCCGAACAATGGATGGCCGAAGTCGCCTGGTCTGACGAGAAGCAATCGCCGCAGCAAACGCTGCGGGACGTCAAACGGCTGATCGATGCCAAGCATCGCGTTGATGCGGCGCTCGACGAACTTTTGACTTTGCGATCGGAGTTCGGCGATAGGAAGTCCGATCAATCGGGGCGTGAAGCGATTCGACAGTTTTTGCAGACCGCTTCGCACCTGATCGATTTATCGGGACGGATGCGATTTTCGTTGCGAGACGGCATCGACAACGCCTCGTATGCCCTGTCGCCGCATTCCAAGCAGCTCGACGAGATGATCGATTTGCTGCTGGACCAGCGCGTCGCAATTGGTGCGGCCGTGATGATTTATGCATTGTTCGACCCTCTCCCTGAAAGTGGCGTGAAACCATTTCCGCTCGAGACCAAACGAAAAGTGTTATCGCTCATTGCGGCAACGAAGCAGACCGATTTGTTGTACGACCTTGTGGAGTTGATCGCGGAAGAGCAGACGCCGGACGGGATGATCGTTGAGGTGGCGAAGGTCATCCGCGCGATTGGCCTTCCCCAGGCGCCGTTTTCTGACAGCAAAGACCGCCCGCCGGTGATCACGCCATCGCAACTTCGCGAGGTTCTTTCGAAACTGGCGCCAACCAGGTTGACGCTTGTGCAGCGACGCGATCGAACCGCTTTGATCGAGTGGCTGGACAATCGAATTGAACTCGGCATTCGCGGCGCGGTGTTTCGTTACGGCAATTTGGAATTGCGATCGGGCGATTGGCTGCTGATGCGAAACCCGTCACCGTACAACATGTTCACGGACCTGGCTCCCGGTTTGTTTACGCACGTGGGCGTCGTCAGCGCGATCACCGACAAGAACGGTGTGCGGCGATTTGTAATCGTCGACTTGCCCGAACGAGGCGATCGTATTCCGGCGACAACGGTCGATGAGTATTTGCACCGCACGCTGCATTATTGTTTCTTGCGACATCGCGATCCGAAGGTGCAACATCGTTTGGGATACGCCGCCGCCGAAATGATTGGCAACGAAACGCAGTTTGATTTGACGTTTAAAACCAGCCGCGTGTTGGAGCTGAAGGGCAAGCCGCTTCAAGGCCAACGAATCAACACTTACTGCGCGGGCTTCTTGCTTCTGTGTGCTCAGGCGACTGGACGCCCGCGCAGCGACTTTTTCTCAATGCCCGAGCGACAACCGGGCGGCTTTTGTGGTGAGAATTTGAAGAAACTGGGCCTGTCGATCGGCGAGGATTTTGTCTCACCAACCGGAGCAATTTTTTCACCAAAGTTTGAAATCGTGGCGCGACGCGAGCCGATGTACAGTCCCGCCCGACACGTCAAGGAAGCTGTCTACGACCACTTTGCCCAGCGGATGACGGAGAAGAAA
Source organism: uncultured Pirellulaceae bacterium (assembly GCA_964343305.1). Classification (GTDB taxonomy): domain Bacteria; phylum Planctomycetota; class Planctomycetia; order Pirellulales; family Pirellulaceae; genus CAYFJO01. Next base: position 39,985 of record CAYFJO010000004.1, read on the forward strand.
CTGACGCCCGCGCCGAATACTTATCAGGCCTTGCGAGAAAAAATCGCAGGGTTGTCGAAGTTCAATCCGTGGCTGGCAAAAGCACTAGCTAAGGCGAACAACGTCAGCCAGCACATGGATCTGCAAGCGGCGGCCAAGGCGTCAGCAGTGATCGAGACGCTGGACGAAGTGGCCGACAGCAGTGCCGACGGATTTATCTTCGCTCGGCAAGCGATGAACGCGGCTCCAAACGACGAACTTGCGGATGAAGGATATGAGCCACGAGAAATCCAGCGCATCAAACAACTTCGCCAGCGACACGCGGATTTGTTCGCCAGATGGATCGACAATCAAATCACGCCGCGCGAGCTGCGAATCTCACTGGTCAAGTATTACCAACAGCTCGGCGAAAATGCCATTGACGATCGGTTCTTTAGCAGCGAGAAATAGTGTTGCGGATTCCCAACTTCCGAAGTCAGTAGTCGATAAATATGAAGGAAAACCCTTACGCTGCTCCGCCGACAGATGACCCCGACGAACTCGCTGGTGGCCTCGCGGAAGATGTGCCGTTATCTCTGATGATTCGGCCAATCTTCTTGAGCTGGGAAAAGTTGCGGCTAGTCTACAACGCAATTCTGATCTTGATCACGCTCGGTCTGATGACGTTTCAATCGCATCTTTTTTCTAATGTCGAGTTTTGGACAGCAGTAGTTTTTGGAGCACTCGTTGCCAACGCTTGCTTCTTTCTCGGACCGATCATCGAGGCATACGTTACGTGGCTTGGGTATCGCAACGTTGGACTGCGTGTCTTCTTGTTCATCTCCGGGACAGTGGTGGCCTGTATCCTGGCGTTCGCCAGCGTCGTTTTTTACGACTTCCCCTTGCCATCGCAAAACTAATCTTTGTCGGAAAAGGGGTCTGACCCTCTAACAATGAGCTTAACCAATTCGTAACGCTTTGATCGGAAAGGGTCAGACCCCTTTCCCGACAAAGTCTAATCGGACCAAATCATGAGAATCGTTGTTTTGGGGGCGGGAACGGTTGGCACGTCGATCGCCGATATGTTGTGCCAAAACCGGCACAGCGTCACGGTGGTCGATCACAATCCGGACCACACGCGGAGGATCTATGACGAATTGGACGTGAACGTCGTCGTCGGTTCGGCATCGCACGCCAGTGTGTTGTTTCAAGCCGGTGTAACGGGGTGCGACATTTGCCTGGCCGTGTCGGGCGATGACGAAGCGAACCTGGTTGCGGCAAGCATGGCCAAGCAGCTCGGCGCGCGGCGGTCGATCGCTCGTGTGTACGCACCAATCTACCGCGATCCCAGCACGTTTGACTATCAACGGCACTTCAACATCGACCGGCTGTTGAGCCTCGAACACTTGTCGGCAATGGAGTTCGCTCACGAGATTCGCAGCCCCGGTTCCGTCGTTCTAGAAAACTTTGCCCGCGGCGAACTGTTGGTCCAGGAAATCAACGTCACAAAAAAAACGGAAGCTGTCGGCAAAAAACTGAAGAAAATTCGGTTCCCGTCCGGCGTGCGAGTCGGGTCGATCTATCACGACGGAAAAATGAGAATCGCCGGTGCGGACGACAAGATCCAAGTCGACGATCAGGTGACGTTGATTGGCTCACGAAAAGAAGTCGCGGCGGTCCAGTCCAGTATGTTTGATGTGGCCAGCGGTGAGAAGCTCGGCGTCGTGATCGCGGGCGGCGGCGAAACGGGCTACCACTTGGCACGCACGTTGGAAGCCGATCATTACAAAGTGATGTTGATGGACGTTTCGGAATCGCGATGCGAGTTTTTGGCCGACAAGTTGAAACACACGACGGTCGTCCACGCCGACGCAACTCGTCGCAGTATCCTCGAAGAAGAACGCGTCGGCACGGCGGATGTTTTTGTCGCGTGCACAGGCGACGACGAAAACAATATCATGGCGGGCGTCGAAGCCAGCGACATCGGCACCAAAAAGATCATGGCCATCGTTGGCCGTCCGGACTATGCCAACGTGGTCGGCAAGCTCGGCATCGACGTAGCCGTCAGCGAACGCCAAGTGATGGCGCGGCAAATCATGGGCTTTTTGAACACCGGGTCGGTCGTTTCGCGAGCCAAATTGCCGGGCGGCCGCATCAGTATCTTCGAAATTGAAGTGCTGAAAGATGCCCCCGCCACGGAACATGTGCTGGCCAACGTACCGTTTCCCAACGCATGCTTGATCGCCGCCGTAATTCGCGGCGACTATGTGCGTGTTCCCGGCGCGGACGACCGGCTCGAAGCGGGCGATACGGTCGTGGCCCTGATTGACGAGTCGGTTGTCGAATCCGCGCTTGAACAGTTTACGGTCAACGGAAGGTAGGAGTTCTGTGCCAATGCGAGCGCTTGCCGTTAAACGATGCGGCCGAGCTGCAACCAAATTCGAAATCCGATTATCGAAATCCGAAACGAATCCGAATTGTAGAAATACAAATGACCAAAACGCCCAGGGACGGCCAGTACGACCTTGAGGAGCGGATGGTTGAGTTTTGAGCATTCGAATTTCGTATTTTGAAATTGTTTCGGATTTCGATATTCGGATTTCGGAATTTAACTGCACGCAGGAAAACAACAAACCGCGAACTAAGTAGAACGAAATATCTTGTGGCATACTGATCGATCCGGATGAACTTACGACTTCTCAGCAAACTGCTCGGCACGGTAGCCATGCTCATTGGCG